>WLWR01000006.1 GCA_012103495.1 Legionellales bacterium | reverse complement strand
ACCGCTATCACTCCAATCACAATCCGCGTCACCGTCTCTTTACAACGTTTCTTCTGACGCCGCGGCGGCGGTTGCGCTGCTTCTAAATGCGGGATCAACGGTTCCTGGTACAGCGACAACACTTGCAAATAATGCGGATGGGAATCGGGGGACAGAATCGGGGGACAGTATACTTATATGAAAATTGAATTAAGTATACTGTCCCCCGATTCCCCTAATGACACGAACTCAATTTTATTTTATGAATTCTTTATCAACTATCTTCCCTGTTTTTAAATCGACAAAATAATTGTATCCTTCTACATTGTATGCTGATAATAAATCATTCTTCTGACCTATATTTGTAAAAGGGCTATGTTCATAAGCATGAAATATTTTTTCAATCTGCCAAAGCACCTTCCCTTCAGCAGAAATACCAAATACATTTTCATTAAAAATCTCATCCATAGAATAATCAAGTAACACCACCAACATATCTTCAAAACATTTCACTTCTTCTATGGCTAAAGGTAATATAACTTTTTTAATTGAATCAGAAGTTGAAATAATGAGTCGATTGGCTTCAAATCGGTAATTCTTTATAATCGATTTTTTCATTATGCTTATCTCATCCTTTGACTGTGAGTAAATTGTTCTTCTAGAAGCATTGGTTTCTTAAACCAATGCTTCTGCACAGGCGATAACACTTCATACTGCATACCACCACCAGCACCCCAACCTTTTTGAAACCCTGCCCGACCCACTCTCATAGTAATGCTCGTAGGAACCTCAACGTCTGAAATATATACAGGAGTCTTAGGCAGAGCAAGTTTTTCCTGAATTTGTCTTGGGGTCAGCCCTTCAATCTCTTTTGAACGCACCATCCATTTACTCATTTGATTGTCTTCCCCATGCACTCGCACAAACCCTTTATCATTTTGCAACTCAAAGGTTCTTGGACGTATCTTTGTATCATAAGGGGGACGCATCCCCTTAAACGAAGCATTTACCTCTTGCGCCGTTGCTGGACCCAACTTATACGGCGTCGTGGGCCCCTCTATCTTAGGCGCATTCACCGCACCCCCAGCCTTAGATGCACGCCCAAAAATCCCAACCACCGGCAACATCTTCGCCGCATTCGCTCCATCAATCTCCGAAGGGGAGATCGAAAATTGCGGCGCTAATCCACTGTATCCTGTCACAACATCCCAAGCTGTCAAGCCCATGTTGAGCAGCTCTTTTCCAAATCCCCTCAGCTCACTGCCAAACGTCGATGGCTGCTGAAAGTGCCCGGGTACACCATTCCAACGCCACGGGTCATCTCCAAACACGGTCATTTTCGCACTCAATTCAATCTTCTGAAGCAACGGAATGTCCCGACTCCAAATATCTGCCATGTGATCTTTATATTTCGGCGCTTCAACCGCTTTTAACGTCCCATACTCCGGCTCCGATATCAGCCTCAATTGGCCTTCCGGGGAAAGTTCTCTTACTGAAGAACCTTGCAACCCATGCCGAGGCGAAGCAGACACTTGACTTCTACCACCCTCACCCGAATCCCCTTGCCCACCAGACCATGACGGCCTAGGCGTCCCCTCCGGCTCCGGCGTCAATCCATTATTGCGCAGCCCTCGATTCCATTCCTCTTCATGCACCCAGCGATTGCCTTGCCCATCCTCGTAAACCCGGCTGGTTCTCCGATACACCAAACGCCCTTGCTCATCGTAATGTTCATAAACATCCAACTCCATATACGCATGCTCATGTCCCTGCGCTTTGCCTTGACCCGCCGAAACTCCTTCGCCATACGCCTCGTCTTCAACTTGCGTGTACGACTGCCCGCCCTCTTTGCGACTCTCAACACCTTCGCTCTGACTCGCTCCACCACTGGCGTTGTTCATCTTCGTCTCTAACGCCGACAACGCCGCCTGAACCCCTAACCCAACACCCGTGCTCAATAAACTCAATCCTATCGTTTCCAGACTGATCGTCTCTCCGCGGATCCATTGCCCTAAAAATTCGCTCCCATAGTTGCTGACCATCTGCGCCCAAGCCAAATCATCTCCTTTAAGTTCAAGCGATGCCGGGAGGCTGTAGCCAATCACACCACTCCCAACACTCGCTATAAACGACCGAAAACTCAAGTTCTGCTGATGTCCCAACGATATCTGAAGCAATTGGGTACTCAGGTTCGAAACGCCCTGTGCCGCCGCCACACGAACAATCCCTTTCTCAAACGCCAGCTGCGCAATACCCTCTCCCTTAAAATAAGCTCCCGTCGCTCCACTTATCCCAGTCAAAATGACATCCGTCCATGAAAATTCATCCAACAAATTCAATTGCCTCGCTCCCCCCTGCAATCCCGCGCTCAACGCCGAACTCATCAGCGCCGAACTCAACACCTGAAGCGCAATCACCGAACCACCAAACGTCACTCCCGCAAACGCGATCCCTCCAGCAACCGCTATCACTCCAATCACAATCCGCGTCACCGTCTCTTTACAACGTTTCTTCTGACGCCGCGGCGGCGGTTGCGCTGCTTCTAAATGCGGGATCA
The DNA here is from genome assembly GCA_012103495.1 of Legionellales bacterium. Taxonomy (GTDB): domain Bacteria; phylum Pseudomonadota; class Gammaproteobacteria; order WLWR01; family WLWR01; genus WLWR01. Next base: position 18,771 of record WLWR01000006.1, on the reverse strand, counting down.
ACGGTTCCTGGTACAGCGACAACACTTGCAGATAATGCGGATGATGCCGCGATGGCTGAACCCGTTCAACCTGCGGCAACGACAGCGTCGTGCCCTCCGGCAACACCTTATCCACCTGCCAACCCGTCAACACCGACAACAAACTTGCCGTCTCTTCTTCCCCATACAAGTCTTGCGATATCGCCCGCAGCGTCTTGCCCGGCTCGCTCACGGTGTAGCCCTGGCCGCCCAACGACGACAGACGACTCCCAAACGGCAACGACGAGTGCTCTTTGCCTTCTTCAAAATCCCGCGACGATACCGGGTGGGGATCCGACCACACCGATTCCGCCTTGATTGCTAATTTCAACGAACCTCTCGAACGCCAGGGCCATCCGCCAAAACCAAATCCCAGCGGAAATTTTCGTCCGCCAACCTCAGTGCGCTCCCAACGCACCTGGGTCACCCTGCCCTCTCCTCGCCATTCCGAATTGCGACTTAACAATTCCATCAGACTCGTGCTCGCCTGACTCAACACATCACGACGCTTCCCTAACGAACACAGCAAGCCACCCTCCGCGCTCCAGAACAATGTCTCGCGCGAAATCCCTGAGCGCCACAAATATGGCAGCGTCTTCACCGTATCCTTGTGCAGCAACATCCCTCCGGGCTCTTGGTCATAAACCACCGTTTGCGGCTGGGAGTTGGGCGCAAACCCTGAAAACACGCTCAACCGCTCCGCCAAACTAAAAACCGATGTCTGAGCCCGCAGCAATGGCTCCAACAACACCAAGCCCAACCGGCCTCGACGCGCTTCAACCGGTGCCTCTTCATACCCTGTTCGAAGCCCTCCAAACGACGCCAAAACCACCGAATCACTCGATAAGGCCAACCCCGGCGCAAAACTTGGCCCTTCTTCATACACAAACGTTCCAAAACGCCAGCCACACAACCACCAACGCTCTTTTCCATCCACTCCCAAAAAGCCACTCCAAACCCAGACCCCCGCCTCGCCGCTACGCAAGCCTTCTCGCAACCGAAGCAGCATTTCGCCTAAACTCATCACCTCCTCGCGCGCCCACCAGCGAACACAGTACCCTGCCTGCCCTTGCAACCCCCCTGCCTTCACCAACCGCAAGCCCATTTGCGTGCGCAAATGGCCATTGCTATCAAAGTATGAATTCGCATCCGCACCCGTCTTCCCATGGTTATTCGTCATCTCTCCGTGAACACGCCGGGCCTGCGCCCCTTCTCCATGGTAAAAATACGCCGTCCACAAATCGTAATAACTACCGTGTTCATCGTGTAAATTCGTGTGTTGCCGCTCAGGACGTCCTTGGCGATCTTGTTTCAAAAAAACCGTGGTGTTGATCAACCGACCATCTCGATGCGACGTTTGACGCGTCAAGACGCCGCTGGCCGTCAAAGTCCATCTCTGCTCCATCGAATACGGCTGACTTCCATGCCATCCGTGTTCAAACAGGCGGGACAACCAACCTTGCGGGGCGTACTCTCGGATCACCTCCAACCGCTGCGAGCCTTTCATATAGTGAATCCGTCCCAGTGGATCGTAATTTATCTGCGTCTCTACAATGCCCAGCCATTTTATCCACCGACGTTCCGTCGCTCGGCGACCATGGGCATAGGTCATCATCACGCCTTTTCCAGGGCCCAAATCAATCCGACCGTCCGCATTGCGCACCCCTTGATCAATCACCGCCCGGCCCGCCGCATCCGGCACACTGTAGCGTAATTCCCCAACACCCTGCGCCACCGCGTGCTGCATCACCCGAAACCCCGACGCGCTGAATCCCGTCTCATACAACGACACCCCGTCTTGCGAATGGATCAACCGCTTGAGCGGATCCAACCGGGAGCGAATCGACCGGACCAACCGATCTCCCACCCAAATCGACAGCCCTGTACGCGAACCATCCGCATCGTACCCATACAACACACGCCGCCCATGCACCACATCCACCAGCTCAATCAACCGTCCTCCCGAATATCGATACCGTTGATCACACTGCCCTCTGTTTAATCGTGGCTGTAACGTGTAGAAATACGTATACCGGTTCCACCATGTCCAGCGTTTCTGTGAGCGGATCTCGAAAAAAATCCTCTGCGGATTCGTCAAAGCCCCTGCTTGACGAACCACTTGCCGTTTGAAATCCCGTTCAAACACCAGTGAATTTCCGCCCCAATCCACTTGCGAAGCCACCTCACCAAACGCATCGCGCACGATCCGAAACACACGCCTATCCGAATCGTGGTACAACACCGGCATGCCCCGTACGTCAAATTGTGTCGCCACAAACCGTCCATCCGATTCGTAAAACAACGTCACCATCCCATCCACATCGTGATCCACAAATTTCGGCGCACCCTCTGGCACACTCCAACGAATCATCCGCCCGCCTGCCGTAAACTCTCGATGCATCAATCCACCCACCGGATTACGCGCCCAAACCGGATAGCCTCCCGCATACCGTGTTTCCCAAATCTGATCCGCACTGTCTTGATAAAATCGAACCCGTCCCCACATATCCAAACCCTGATGATACGACCACGTCCCATCACCCAACACCCGACCGATGGTCTGGTGCTCCGCATTCACCACCGTCACCTGGGTGTGACCATTGCCATTGGTTCGGCCAATTTCATCGCCCACTTGGTTGTAGCCAAACCGTTGCAGAACCCGCGCCGGATACGGATGTCCCTGATCGTCATACAACGTCATCGCAGGCAACACCACCTGCGTCAGTTGATCCGCGTGGTTGCGTGCATAGTTCGTCGTATCGCCCGTGGCCGTCGTTTTCGACGCCACCTGCCCCCAAACATCCAAGGAATAACGATGGCTTTCTTGCAGCGGTTGTTCCGGCAACACCCGCGCCGGCGCGCTGCGAAACACACCTTGACCGGTTGGATCCATCACGGTGAACCACTGTTGGCTTTCCTCTTTCAAAAAGGAAATTCCTTCATCCACCGACCCATGTTGATACGAGTAAACACCCGGTGCTTGATGGGTCACATCAAACACCCAGCCAGTGAGCGTGCCGCCCACCGCCGTCAATTGCATCCATTCGGCCTGACGCCCTAAACTGCGATCCAAAAAGAAAACATTCTCGTCCCGATCTAAAGGCAACGGCTCCAGCAACACCAATTGCCGCGGGGAAAACCGATACATCACTGGCGACTCACTGGCTTGTTCACCCGTCGCCACAGCAGCATCCGGGAAAAACAAAGACCCATCCGCCTCTGGTTCCTGACTGTCATACAACAACACTTGATCCAAAATCCCTGGCCGATCCCCACGCTGAACCGATACCGTTACCGATAGCAACGACCCCATGACTTCAGGCAACCGAACGTTCGCGCGCTTCATCTCCGGAAAACGATCCGATGGAAAATCATCCAGGTATTCCCCAGGCTTCACCTCAAGACTGACTCGCCCTAACTCATCCTCATCATCCAATCGATGGTAATAAACCGTTAAGATCATCGGGTGACGTTGATAATCGGCTGGCAAACTGTCCCACACTGCAAAATAACCAAACACTTGGATGGGGTCATCGATCACAGACCCTCGATTGGAACGATGCGTTGATTGATCCGAACCTTGCATTGACCTTGTGCCAAGGTGCTCCCAATCCGAATCAGACGAACCACCCGACGCGCGCGCGCCAAGATGCTCCCAATCCGAATCAGACGAACCACCCGAACCATCCGACGCGCGCGCGCCAAGGTGTTCCCAATCCACATCCGGATCAGAGCACCCATCCGACGCGCAAGTGTCCTTCTCTGATCCCATAGTAAGCGTCGGCACTCGCGCCACTTGCAACATCGCTTGCGGATACAAGGATCGTGACAAAGGCGTCCTTGATGCTCTTGCGGTATAGATCGAGAAGACAAACGTTTTGTCTGCAACATCCTCATCGGCATAGTGCGGTAGAAATTGATACGCGCCACTGCGTTGGTCGCTCAAATCAATTTCACCCGCATCATCCATTTTGTATTCACCCAGGCATGTATCTCCCTGATACAAGTCAACGTTCAGCAAACCCTCGGTGCGTCCACGCAATCGAACGCGGCACGGTCCAACAGACTCCACCAGCAACGATTGACTGCCCGAATCGGTTTCACTGATCAGGCCCACCACACCGGTCATTTCATACAGATCTTGGCCATTGATCTCGGTTGTGAGTGCCGTTTGCGAGCGATATCGCAAGGCATAGTGGTAACGATCACTGATCGGCTGTGCCAACTCAATCGCCTGCCGCGATTCATCCACGTCTTGAATGGGGTATTCACCCGGCGCCTCACCCTCGCGCCATAGAAAACAGTGTGGCGTCAATTGCATCATCGATTGCTTCGCCCAACTCAGCCAGGCCGATGACCGACTCGCGTCAAAACGCACTTGGACGTCACTTTCAAAACCCTCTATGCCATCGGGCAATGGATTGATCACTTGCGTACTATGCTCCAACACGCCACCTTGGGGCGCGTTGATCCAAACGGTCGTCTCCACCCGTTCATCATTTAACAATTCGGGCAATTGCGCTCGGGTGGCTTCCATTAAATTGCGCGTCCCTGAGGTTAACGCCAGGGTCTTTTCTCCGCGCGCATTGTATAAAGAAAGCGTCGCCCCTTGTGGCCCTTCATTGCTCAACCAAACAAAATGTTCCCCCATGAATCGACGCTGAATCGGCCAGGAAGACGCCGGGGTGACCGGCCAAAGCGTGGATTGGGTATACACTTGCGCCACCGCATCGCCCAACGCGTCCAATTGCTGATGCTCGGCGCGCACCACTTCATGGTTGCGTAAGGTGATTTGCGAAATCGCCCGATCACGTGCATCAAACCGCGTTCGACGTTCATCCAGATGATCCACTTCTCGTCCCACGTTTTCATACCCTTGACTCCAATGCCACTGGCGCGCCGGTTGACTGCTTAAGGTGTGAGTATGCCCGGTCAACGTCCCATCGGGCAATTGCGAGCATTGCATCAATCCGCGTCGATCCATCGAAAACAACGTCCATTCATCCTGCTGGGAAAACACCCACTCGGGCGTTTGCTTCTCATCCACCGGCCCAACAACCCCTTGCGCCAGGCTGCATTCACCCAGACGCTGTCCGTGGACATTGACATAATACAAAGTCGCACTGCGCCGCTGCGTCTGACGACCATCAGCTTCACTCACCGGTTTGGGCACCCCCACATCGGCAATCACTTGATTGGCTGCGTTATAGTAGCGATAGCGAGTCAACCCATCGCTGCCAATGCTGAGACTGCGCTGCTCCATTGGGGTGTATGAATACTGCTCCACCCAATCCTGAGCCGGTAAATCCGCCATCTGCGGCGGTTGTAATGGGGCGTTCGGCGGCGCATAGGTCACCGTTTGACACACCGCCTGATGCGTCACGCGAGCCGTCAATAACCCTCGCGCATCGTATTGATACGATCGCACTTTGTCTTTGTCGCAGGCCAGGCTTGCCAGTAAAACATCCACTTCAGACAGCGTCGCAGACAGGGGCGGCAATTGGGGCAGGACTTGAGCATACTCTCGACGAAACACTTGCTCGCCAAACACATTGACTTCAAACCGTTTGGCCCGACACACTACCGGCCCATTCACCGACAATTGCACCGAACCGATTTCACACAACGGTTGATCGTCATGACTAAACCAACGACGCATTTCAAACACCGGCCCTTGCGGCGCATCCGGGAACAGGGGTTCTCGTTGACGCACACAATGACCAAACACATCAAAAGTCTGTTGTTGCCAAGGCTGCGATGTTGCAAACAATTGGCGCGTGCGCGCATTGTACACCGTGATGCTTGGCAACCGACGCAGCACCGTGCGCCCCTTTTTATCGCGTTCAAAATGGGTCAATCGATCGTTAGGATCCGGCGTTAATTTCTCCGCCAACCACGCCAAGGGCACACCATCGTCTTTAAATTGTTCCAACTCCTGCGCCGTAAAAACCACCCGATGCACGTAGGCGCGCTTTTCTTCAATCTCATCAAAGGCATTGTAACCATACTCAAACACTGCACCATCACTGGCAATGGCAAACACTTTACGCTGCAAACCATCATACACATCAAATTGCCAATGCCCATGGGTCAGGCGTTCACTGATGACCAAGCCCCGACCGTCTGTGTGGGTACGCAGCACTTGTTCGGTCTCTTGCAGCGGCAGCGATTCGAAACTGGCGCGTTGGTTTGGATCATCCACTTCAACGTTGGGAACTCGATGACCCACCGCTCGATTGGTGGGATCCAACTCATGAATGATCATCCGCTGCGCTTCTTGTTCGCCATAGCGTATCGTCACGGGATTATCGTTGGCATCCAGCGTCTTGCGAATGACCAACCGTTGTTCCCCTAAATGATGAAGCGTCAAATGTCTTTGCGTTAAGACTGTCGAAACCGTCGGCGCGGCCGGACGATACTCCGTCACCTGACGCTGGGCGCGGTCTATATCAAAATGCGTCAGATGCCCACTGCGATCGGTATGCACTTGCAACACCCCTAAAGCGTTGCGCTCAAACGTTTCACGAAAATCCGCCGCATCCATCACCGCTCGTTTGCGCCCCGCCCGATCCCATTCATTGCGCTTGACGCGAACCGCCGACTTGCCCAGCACCGACTCACTTAAAAATTGTTGGATGGCCTGGCGAGATTGATGCGGATCACAGTCTTGCTCATATTGGCGATTTTCCAACAAACGTCCTTTGGCATCGTAAATAAATTCATGCACCAATCCATTGGGAGAAATCAAAAACGTCGGTTTATCAAACACCGTCCCTTCCGCTACCGCTGGCTTTGGCGCAACCGACGCATTCAATTGAGCAGTTCGTTGATAAAAAAACTGAGTGACTTTGTCTGCTTCCACTTTTAGCAAATGCGCGCGCAACCACGTGACACTGCGCTGCGCCAAATCCGCTTTATCCAAAACCTCTTGCGCATAATGATGCTTGGTGATCACCCGACCACGAGCATCATACGTGGTCTCGTGGATCCCATCATCGCTGTCAAAATGAAAACATTCTTGATCAGCCGCGTCATACACCCAATGCTGCGAACGATCTTGTTTGGGATCGACCAGACGCTGGGCTTGCCTGGCCACTTGATCCAACGTCCAATGCGCCAAATCCGTCGGCAACTCCCGCCACACGCGCGCGTAACGACGTTGCATCACCACGCGACCGGCAAGGTCATACGCACGCTCTGTCACCTGCGCCACCGGTGTTTGCGCTGGCCACACCACCCCGACTTTTAAAACAAAACATTCGCGGCCATTGGCATCAACGTAATAATAGGTATGGGTGTCTTGTGGGCTGTCTGTCAGCGCCGCTTCCACACAGGCGCGCGAGGGCGGCGCTGACCATTGATTCAAATCCAAGCGGCGTGCATACACTCGCTGAACACGACGCCGATCCAAATCATCGTACCCATACGCTTTCACCGCACCGCTGGCATCGATTGAAAACACGGTATTGTCGCGCGCATCGTATACGTCATAACGCACTTGGCCCTTGGCGTCGATGAAGGCCACCACCCGCCCTTTGGCATCCCGTTGGCGTTGGGTGGTCAACGCCAAATATTGATTATCCGGGTTCAGTTTGGGATCAATCACCTCGGCCACGCTCCGATTCAATGGATCCATGATCCATTGTTTGACCCATTGATTGGGATCACGCGCATCGCCTTTTTGTTGCAACACCACATCCCCATGCGCATTCACCTGCGAATGGGTCGTCAGCGCCAAACCCGTCGCGGCGCGATCCGATGGATCAAACACTTCGCTCACCACCACGCCCTGACGATTGAATGTCCGCTCAATCCTCACCCCTTCAACATTGGTTTCTTCAATGGCCTGGCCAAACGCATCGCGCCGGTAGGCAGTCAACAGGCGCAAATGGGCAACGTCTTCAATCCGTTCGAGCACGTGGCCAGCCAGGTTGTAACGCCAATGTGTACAAAGACCATCGGGGTCGATTTTTTCCAAGGGCCAGCCACGATCGTTGTACCGCCAACGGGTTTGCCGACCCAAACCATCGGTTTCCACTTGGACTTGACCATCCGGTGCATGCGCAAAGCGACGTGAATGCTCTAATCCATCCCATTGCAGCACGCGTTCGCCAAACACATTAAACACGTGTGTCGTATATGTGCCTTCCAGTGGATAGTTGCGTGTGTGCATACGCTGCGCGCGATCATACTGATGGCGTTCCACCGCCCCATCCGGAAAGGTTTGAGTCAACGGTCGTCCCCACGCATCGGTTTCAAGACACAAGGCTTGCGTTTGTTCCGGGGTTTGCACACGCTGCAAAAACCCCAGTCGATTCCAATGCCGCTGGGTTGTCGCACCCAAAGGATCCACCGATTCAACCACCCATCCTTGAGGCCCTGCATAAACGTTGGATGTTGTGATCGACAGTAACCCCGCCGCACGCGTTTCACATTGAATGCGTCCTTTGACATCACGCTGCCAAGTCTGCTGGATGCTCTGATTGGCTTGTACCGCAGGCTCAGTGGATACCACCGATTCATCGAACACATTGTAATGGGTGGTCCATTCAAACTCCGACGGATCCAACCGCACCAAGGGCAACCCTTGTCGATTCAACGTGACTGTTTCCACTCGATCGTTGTTTGGATCTTGTAACGTATTCAACAGTGCGTCTAACGTCGCATCAAACCATCCGCCCTGCAACGTCGCGTATTGCGATTCGGATAACACTTGGACATACGCCATCGTGGTGGTGGGTCTGGTATGTAATGGGTGATAGCTTAAACGCACCACCGCGCCATCGGGAGCAATCTGAACCACCGGACGACGCCATGCATCGTAATACGTCACCCATTTCAAATCCGCAAACACCCCCACCCCAACTTCCAAACGCTGGACGGTGCGAATGCGCAGCCCGGACGGTTCATAAATATGATGTTCAGCACGTTCGGATCTCATTCCATCTGAGGATAGCTTCGAGGTTTTTGCCTCCTCGGGTGCGATGTTTGCCTGCGCCATGGATTGACACACAAACGCATTGGCTTCCATCGTCACTTGTCCCCACGCATCCCAATTTAAGGCGGTCTTACGGGTGCGATCGGGATCTGTCGCGGCAGACAAAGGCTCAATCGAGACGTTCATCGGATCGAACGCTGAGGATTGCGTGGTGATCGATGTTTTGACAAGTTGATCCATTTCATCGTACGTGAATTCACTCACCTTGCCATTGGCATGGATCTCTTTGACCAACCGTAACTTGGCGTCATACATCGAGGCCACCCATTCATCCATGTTGGAATCGGCTGGCGCATCGGGGCGAGTGTGAGGACGTTGTTGGTCAAACCAATCCAGTGAGACTCGCTCGGCATAGCGCCGCCGCCGAACTTCCTGACCGTGAGCGCCAAAGGTGCGAGTTGTCACATACCTTCCAGCGTCCACTTCCAACACCATCTGGGATAACCCATCGTAAAAATAAAAATGATGCGCATCCAGCGGATGCAATTTCGGCAACACCTGTGGCCAATCCTGTTGACCCAACGGACTGGTGTTCCAATAACGCACTTGCTCCACCACTCGATTGTGCGCATCTCGATAATAATGCGTGACATAACCTTCAACATCCTGTTCAGCCAACACCATCCCTTCGGCGGTATAAAAAGTTCGATTCACCCGATCGCGCTGTACATCCACGTCACGATCCAACGATTGCTCCGTCAACAAGGTTTGATAATCTGCCTCCGTCAGGGGATCGGCATAGGCAATCGTACGCACGCGTCGATCCATCGTGTCGTATTCATACGCAACCACTTTGCGCGCCCTCTTCGCCTCACGTGGATCCCCAATCGTGGTCACTGCATAGCACAGTCGATTCGATGCGTCGTACAAAGCGTCGTGAACCTGATTGTCCGGGTGTTCGGCCAACCGCTGTTCCTCAATTTCATACTCCACCATGTCTGTGGCTGGAAAACGACCGGCTTCTAATCCTTCACGATATGCACTCAGATCTAAATAATGCGCATACACGATTGTTTGCGTATGCCGCCGCCGTGCGCGTCGGATCACCCGACGCGTTAACCCCAACAAGGTATCGGCCTGAGGATCCCATTGCGGGGTATTGACGGTAATGGTGGGGCGTCCCATGCGATCATAAAAGGTGTATTCCACATGCCCATCGGGATGTTTGGTTTCAATGGGTTCACCCATCCCCACCCGAAAACGATGGTTACGCATGCGTTTTTGTCTCTCATCATCAGACTGCGCCGTCTGTTCCAACCTCGTCACACCCATTTGCCGATTGCGCCACAACCGTTGAACCCATCCATTCGGCCGATGCTCTTCATACAACCGGGCGGCATCGTCGTAGTGATAGTGTGTCGTTTGTTTCAGTGGATCCATGTGCATTTGCAAGCGATGCAACCCATCCCATTTCGAATCCGAACGTGCGTAATCCCCTGCCACCGGTAGCGCAGGCGCGGGGTCATCTGAGCGTAACGCCGCCGGCTTCGCATCCAAATCCACCTGCAACAAACGATGTTCGCTAAGCACATTGCCCGAGCGATCCAACCGAGTGCGATGCACTTGCACACCCAAATCCACCACCCCTTCACCCGTTTCAGGATCCGCCGTCGCATACCCTATCGTATCCAGCACTTGCTCTCGCCGATCCAAAAATTGCGACTGCACTGCCACCGGTGCCTGCGCTTTTTGTTGCGCCCTCACCCAGTCTTCCATCTCCTCAACCAATGGTGGCAATCCGGGCGGTGCTTTGCGTGAAAAACGCGAGTGGGCATAATCACGCTGCCGAATCTCACGCAGACGATCGTCCGATGCTTTGAATGAAATTGATTCCGTCACTTGATGGGTCGGCGACAAGACAAACCGTAAAAAAATAAAAGGAATAAAAAACGGCGTTTCATCGTTAGCGTAGTGATAATCGTACACCCATTGCGTCAATTGCGATGACGTCCCCACCGTCTCCACACGTCCCACCAACACATCCATAAACGCCCGATCCGCTCGATAGTAGTAACGGGTGTGCTGCCCGTTTGCCCCTTGATGCGTACGCAACAACCCGGTTAAATCTTCGTAGTCAAAATCTTCACGTCCGCCGTGCGCCAATGCCCGCCAAGCCAATTGTCCACGTCCGTGAACCACACGCGTGTAACCATACGATCTCACCTCCATCAATAACTCATCATGGTCTTCGTCATACCCGACCGTCTCTTCCACTTGCGTCACATTGTCTTGCGCATCGACCGTGATCAACGCCGGGTGTACCGTGTCCGTCACTTCAATGCGGCCGTCCGGGCGGCGACGGATAAATCGACGAATCCCTTGCTCCTGTTCCCCAAAAAAAATCTCGCTGACCTGTGGCAACTGCTGCGAGTCGTTCTTGTGCTTCAATGACAAATGACTGCCATCGCTTTGATCGATGGCGCTCAACGCATGCCGTTGCGCGGCGTAGGCATATCTCACCGCATACCCATTGGCAAACTGCGAGTGCTGCAACAATCCATCTTCAGTGAACACGTATCGATGCAACAACACCGGTGAGGGATCATGAGCGCCCTGAGATTCATACCACTCATAGGTACGACCGTCGGCCGCTTGGCGCAATTCATAACGCCGTCCACTGTGACCGGTGATCACCCATTGTCCCTGCGCCAACGCTCTAAATTCGGTGCGTCGACCTTCTTGATCAAACTGTTGCACCCGCAACCCTTCGACGTTATAGCGCTCACGCTCACCCGTGGCTGGATCCGTCCATACCCACGGCATCGATGGGGTGTCTGAATCGTAAAACACCCGCGGTGTCCCCACCGCTTGCCTCGGTGCTAAAAATAAAGCCCCGCGTTTTTTAAACACCTGCGCCGCTTGATCGGCTATCTGTACACTGACCACCGCTCCTGCCAGGATGAGACGAATCTTTGGTCCGGTTTTTTCTGCTGCGTTTGGTTGCACCTGACCCTGCCTATCAAATGCGTACACCTTGCCTTCAGGAGCGTGCCAACGCCATCCATCGGCTTGGTGCACCAACACCCCGGTGCCTACCGATTCACTGGCAAACCAATCGCCCAACCGACGGTAGGTCGCTTCGTACCCACAAGCCTCAGTGATCACCAACGTTTCAGAAGCAGGCGTGGCCACCGCACCGCGCCCATCTCGAAGCCGCTTGTCCGCCGCCAAGCGCCAAGCCCGCTTAGGATCGGCCACTCGACTGTTGTACACAAATTGCAAAGGCAGCAAGCGCCCACCCTCCACCACCTGGCACAAGGGATCTTCCACCACCGTATTCCCGGTCGTCACATTCAAAAACACCGAGACCTGTGCTTGTCCCAACGGTTGACTTTCCAGCAACGGACCCACTTGAGTCCACGAAGAACCGCGATAACCCAGTCCAGATCCTGCAATCAACGTCCAAGGTAAGCTACGCATTCACAAACTCCCTGTTATTTCATATCATTCAATCTATCCATGCCAACCGCGTGGGTTCAAAAAATATTTAAATCCCCTGGCAATACGTTTTATTGATTTGTCACACTAAAATTTCATGGCCCCTGAAACGATTTGGCTCCCGCCAAAAAAGAGGATTCGGATGTTGCTTCCACGGTATGCGTCGAGGATGATGTCGAAGCCATCTGGAACCGTTCTGGCCGATGTGAGGGGGATACCGGGCGACGACAGCGACGCAATAACCACCACACACTCAACAAACAAACACAACCGATCAACCAGGACACACCCTCGAACCTAGCCGTTGTTGACGGTGAAGCGTGCGCGGCAAAAAAACCAACCGTCGCTTCACGAGGTCGTGGCCCATGGACAACATGACCTGCCCAAGCGCCAACCGCCTGTAACGTCACCTGAGGCAAATGACGCAGCAAACGCAGCCACGGTGCGCTGGCCATCGCCGCATCCGAGCGCTGACAAACCATGTCGTCTGTCATTATTAGATCAATCCCGGTGACTTGCGATACCCGACACAACGTGGTCACGGTACGCGTGTCCAAAACAGCCCCCGAAACATCCAACGTTTGCAGCGCACCCAAAAACCTTTGGTTGGCCACATCCCGTCGCTGGGCACGAGTCAACGTCAGTGCTGGGTCGCCCAATCGATCAAAATAGGCTATCGGTGTAAGACCGCTGCGGATCCAAGACAAGACAGGCTCATCTTGCAGCCGGTTGTGATCCACAAACAATGCCTCGCGATTTGGCTCCCACGCAAGCAAAGATAAATCACTGATCGCATTGCCGGTTAAACGCAATTGAGACAAAGAGCGCACGTTCGATAACGGCGCTAAAATCGAATCGTTCAACTCATTATGAGCCAGGTCCAAACGCTCACAACAGGAACTGTTGTGAGCGCGCAAAAGCCAATCACCCATGGCGGTAGAGGAAAATTCATTGTCCGTCAGACTCACCGTTTGCAAACTGGTATTGACCGCTTGTTGCCAATGCCACACCCACCGCTGCAAACCCAATGCGTTCAACCGTACGGTGTTCAAGTACAGGTGGCGCAACCGACTGTGCACAACACCTGCAAAAAAATCATCCGTGCCAGCCTCCACAAAGCAACCGCTCACATCCAACGTCGTCAATGTATCCATCTGCGGCAAAAGATGACCCAACCGCCCTAACCCAACGAACGACAAGGCGGTGTACGACACATTCAATTGCTGCAACCGGCCTTCCACCAACCCTACCGCCAAGCGCGGGATCGCCTCATCAGTAAACGGATTGTCCGACACATCCAAGGCCATCCATTGAGCTCTTGGCAACACGGTCTCTAAGCCCAACAACGCGCGATCAGTCAACCCACACCCATGCAACACCAACTGTTTGACAGGAATCAACCTCGGCCACAATCGGCGCGTGACTTGTCGAGACAACATCACATCACTCAAATCCAAGGTATACAACGGTCGTTCCATAAGTGGCCCGGCCCACGCCAACACTCCTTCAGCGGTTAGATCATTGCTCCCCAGTCTCAATTCGATCAACATCAGATTGACCCATCGAGCGCTCAAGGCGTGTAAACTAGCATCCGTCAATTGACTGTGCTCGGCGTGCAACCTTTGGCACACCGGCAAAAAATCCCCGCTCAACCAGTGGCGCAAACCCGCATCACCCCAATCGGAGAAAGAAACATCCAACGTTTCGGTCCCATTGACCCAAACGGGGGTCAACACTTCCCACGCCGGAGCACCCCAAGCGTAATGTCGCAATCGCACGTCAAGCGGACCCAACTTGTCCATAAAACGAGCCAACCGCTGCAGACGAGACAGCTCAATCACGCCACTGTCACCCAACGTATTGGATAGTTCCAATCGTTGCAAAGGACTGGCTTGAGGCTGGAGCCAAATCAATTCCAAGGCATCCAATACCGCAGACAATTCCTCAACCTGCCAGCCATACGCCCACGGTTGATGGCTGAGATCCAACTGGCTCACGTTCGGATGAAATCTCAACCGCGCCAACCGCCTCGCCAATTCCATCGGGGGCAACAGTTGTTGAAACAATCCATTCAAACACGCTTGCGGATCATCCATGCTGGCCAAGGGAACAAACAACCAATCGGGACAAATTGCACACACGTCTTGATCCAGCAGCGGCACATAAAACCATTGGCGATGCGATGCTTCACACGCCTGCTGTTGTTGAATCATTGCAATGGCTTGCCACAGTTTTGTGATCAACAACCGCCAATAATGGTAACGTACAAATTGACGCCACAAAAAAATCAACCCCAGTGCCACTCCCCTTAAAGTCCGCGTTCTATACGATAAAGGATCCCCCGCAATCATCAACCCCTGACGCCACAATTGATAACGCACCCACCCTCGGTGCGTAACACGACGCGACTGCCGATGAAATTGCACATGCATACTGATTTGGTGAACCCAGTTCGTTGCTTGGATATTAGCCACCTCTGGTGTTGCAGCGCCCTCGATCAGTTGATGCCGTAAAAAAACAATCAATTGGCCCATCGCCCGATGCCTTAACCCAAAGGAACCTTCCTTGCTGGTGATCGCCACCTGATCGAGGATCCGTTGCCGATCCTCCGTCGAACACCTTGGAGCCAACCAATACGCCCCATCCGCCACCAAATCCGCATTTTGAACATAAGGCAGCACAGACGACACCGTTTGCTCAAACTGATCCAGCGCCCTACGATATTCAAGCGACTCATCCGTCGATGAACACCACCGCCGCTCCAAACCACACGTACGCACCATGCTAATTCCAGCCAGCAATAACAAAGCGGCCGGCGCCGCCCAAAACAACCTCTCGCTCGGTCGATCACTCCCCCAATGTGTACCCACCGCATTCGGATCCGACATCCAACCCGACAGAAGATGACCAAGCGTGTTGCCAAAACGTGCATGGGGGGCACGTTCGTATTCAATCCAGTCGTGCAGCAATGCGCCACTCAAACTCAGTTGCCACACCCAATGACTCAATCCCGTTTGTTCCTGTTGCAACAGGGTCTGGAGCCATTGCCACAAAACTTGCCCACGAGGATCGTCCGGTGCCCATTCAAGCAACCTTTGCCAACAATTAAGAGGGGTCCGCTGAAAAATTCTCCCTGGCGGTGAAAGAGCTTCCAATGAGTCAACCGCCGGTGGCGATGGGAGGACATTTAATTCATTAATCCGCGCCAGGCCACTTTGGTTAGACGATGACGATAAAGAAAAATAGGAACGTTGAGATCCAGATCCCAACAGCAATTGTTCATCGTGTGGTGTCCTGTGCGACATCAGTCTACCTGCCAAACGGACATCCAATCCAGCGATGGTACGTCAACACAACTATCAAAATGAAAAAAAACAAAGGGAAAAATTAATTTGAAAAACATGACATCACTCCTTTGACTACGAAACTCCCTTAAAGTGCGCACACTGTATAAAAACCGAAACTTTTTGTCAAATTAAAATAAATAAGGTGTACAAAAGACCAAAATAGAGGTCAAAATTCATCCTTCATGTGATCGGGTGGGTAACTATCCCCTCAAATAAGGCTGTTTTTAAGTGGAATTTCCTGTTGATTTTTTTCACAAACAGGCGATTCAAAACTGTAAACCAGCCATGAATCATTTTATGATTGAGTTTGAGTAGCAACTTATAGTGAGGGGGGTTACACAGAATTATTTACAGGCTCTGGAAGCCAGCCATGAATCATTTCATGACTGGGCTTGAGGAGCGTGTGGCGGGGGCGTTATTACACAGAATTATTTACAGGCTTCAAGTGTACTATCCCCTTAATCCATCCCAAATTCCGAAATTAAATATACCGTCCCGCGAATTTAGATATGACAATCAACATATTCATTGTTGCCAGTCTCTTTTTGTTGAATACAAATAGCTTTTCTTGTCGGCTGAGAATAAGGATCAATTGCGATCAATTCAAAACTCAAGCTAGCAGTTAAGTCTTCTTTTTTTACAGAATACCATTTGTAACCTAAGTCCTTAATGAAATTGTCTAATGCCGCCTGATTCTCAACAGAAGTGTAAATTTTATTTTGCACATGATAGTACCCTATCCAACGTTTATTACGACTGTCATTGCGATGCTTGAATGTCTCAGTGACCGTTTTCTCTTTTGTAACCGTGACTTCATGCTCTGTTATATTTTCCAATTGATTAGAAACATTTACAATATCATCTATCAATGGCACATCCATACTAAATTTTTGAATGATTTTCTTTAAATTTCTTTCATTCGTGCCTTCTTTTATTGAAATACTGGTAGAAACTTCCATACCGGGATCAACTTCAATACGGCTGGAACCGTCGGCAATCGTATAATGTTGTTCAGAAAATACTTTTGCACCTGGAAAATGTTTTTTAGGAATATAAATAACAAATGCAATTTCACCTTCGGGTACTTTATCAAAAGAAATGATAGCACCATTACTTTCTATTTTTTGCGGCGGTTTATCATTTGAAAACAACATCACATAGCTACCAGCGGGTAATATATCTTGATGAAAATGGATAAATGTTATTCCATCAGGCATTCGAGCCGTGTGCAGACAAACACTCAATCCATTGACAGGATTACATACGGCAGCAAGAGCAATATAATCGTGTGGAATTTCTTTAGAACGCTGCTTACCTTCTACAGCTAATCCTTTTTCCCACATACCATCAACTAAACCAGGTGGCTCTAAAATTTCAGCAACATCACTATGGGCTAATGGTGAAACTAACACCCCCGCTATCGCCAATGAAAAATAACTCATCATACAAAATATTGAATGCTTAATCATACTGTGCCTTGTGATTTTTATTTATAAACATTGTGCTAATGTATCACAAAAGTGATACATAATAACTCATAATGATACTTATAAGCTCTTTTTTTTATTATCCTATTGAATTATAGAATTATGGGGACAGTATACTTAATTAAAATTATTCCAAATAATTGGGCAAACGGTGAAAGTAGATTTTAAGAATCATTGCCCATGCAAAATTTGTTTACATCCTGTTTTTAGAGTTTCTAAAATATTAATGACACGCCTTCATTTTTATCTAATCCCTCTTTGAAATCAGTCATTGAAAATGATGTATGATGTGTAGTGTCCCAAATTCCACAATATTTTAAGAAAAGAAGTAATGATTGTAGAAAATAAGAATACCCTTGATAGACTGATTAACTATTTATTGCTGATTACCATATCAATTATTTGGGGATCCCAATTTATATTTAACAAAATGGCTTTACAAGATTTTTCAGCTAGTGAAATAGCTTTTCTTCGTTCATTTATTGGTATGATTACCTTGTCAGTTTTGTTAAAGTTTATTCCTGTAAAAATGAATGATGTTTATCAAAAATGTTCCATTCCGATTAAAAACTTTTATTATTGGTTTTTTTGAAGCCACAATCCCTTTTTTATTAGTGGCCTGGGGACAGCAGTATGTTGATAGTGCAATTGCAAGTATCTTAATTGGAACAATTCCAATTTTTACTGTTGCCATTATCATTTGTTTACCTAGAGAAAGTTTCACGCTAGGTAATATATTGAGTGTTATCATTGGTTTTATCGCTGTGATTGTATTGCTATTTCCCGGAATTTCGCAAGATAGTATTTCAGTAAATATTTTGGGAGCATCTGCTATTTTGATTGGGGCATTGTCCTTTGCAACAAGTCTCATTTTAATTAAAAAACTTCCCGCGATCTCTCCGATACTGTGTGCCAGAACAATTCTATTCTGGGCTAGCCTTCAGATATTACCAATTGCCTTATGGCAATCAAATTATACATTCAGCCACATCCACTTAAGCGGATGGTTTTCTATATTATTTCTTGGTATTTTTTGTGGCGGCATTGTGTATTTATTTTTTGTACTGCTGATTAATCGTGCAGGACCTGCTGTTGCTTCATTATCAAACTATCTAGTTCCTTTCGTTGGGGTTGGGCTAGGGGTTATTGTTTTTCAAGAAAAACTTTCTCAATATGCCTTGATAGCACTGATATTGATTGTTTCAGCTTTGCTAATCAATGAAATTTTTTCAACAAAAAGAAAAGCTGATTAGATCAGCTAATTGAAAATCGAAGGACAGTATACTGCATTGCAATTATTCTTAGAAATTAAAAACCTGTAAACATAGATTTTGAAAAACGTTGCGAATCCCAAATTTGAAAAACTCT
The DNA here is from genome assembly GCA_012103495.1 of Legionellales bacterium. GTDB lineage: Bacteria > Pseudomonadota > Gammaproteobacteria > WLWR01 > WLWR01 > WLWR01. The sequence continues at coordinate 115 of WLWR01000006.1, read as the reverse complement.
GCATTCTGCTTTCAGAGTTCCTAAAAAATTACCCGGTCATGTAATGACATGACCGGGCATCCTAAATAGTGTGAATTTGATTAAGCAGCTGAAGCAGCAGGTCTAGGCCCTCCTG
>WLWR01000194.1 GCA_012103495.1 Legionellales bacterium | reverse complement strand
GGAGAAAAAATTACGGTGTACTCCGCGTTTAATGATTTGGATGAAGCGCGGTTTCTGGTGACGCGCATTCGTGAATGGCAGCGGGCCGGCAACAACTTAAGCGACGCGGCGATTTTATACCGTTCCAACGCGCAGTCGCGTGTCATTGAAGAAGCCATGCTGCAATTTGGTGTTGCTTATCGTATTTATGGCGGCCTGCGCTATTTTGAACGCGCGGAAATTAAAGACGCATTGGCGTATTTACGGTTGGTGAATAATCGCAATGATGATCCAGCGTTTGAACGGGTGATTAATACACCTCCGCGTGGCATTGGCGAGCGTACGGTGACGGCGGTGCGTGAGGGTGCACGACAACAAAGTATCAGTTTATGGCAAGCGGCGCAGCACTTAATACAAGCAGGGGAATTAACCTCGCGGGCGCAATTAGCGCTTACCACTTTTTGTCAATTGGTCGAGAGTTTGGATGCTGCCACACGCGGCGTTACTCTGGCGGAACAAGTGGAACATGTGATGGTGCACAGTGGATTGTTGGCGCAACATCAACAAAGCAAACATGAGAAATCCCAAGCCAGAGTGGAAAATTTACAAGAATTGGTGGTGGCGGCTAAACAATTTACCCCCGATGAACACAACAATGAACTGCCGTTATTGGCGACGTTTTTAGCACACGCGGCTTTGGAAGCCGGTGAGCAGCAAGCTGATGCGGATCAAGACAGTGTGCAATTAATGACGTTGCACAGTGCCAAAGGATTGGAGTTTCCATTGGTGTTTTTAGCTGGGATGGAAGAGGGGTTGTTTCCGCATCAATTGTCTTTGGAAGAGCCAGGACGCTTGGAAGAAGAACGCCGTTTGTGTTACGTGGGAATGACACGGGCTATGCAGCGATTGGTGATTTCATATGCGCAAACACGACGCCAATATGGCAAAGAAACCTACAACCGGCCATCACGGTTCTTACAAGAAATGCCGGAACAATTATTGGTAGAAGTGCGTAGTACCACTACGCGACCCTACGGTGGTGCCGCTAAGCGTACATCTACCTCACGGCGTGCTTCTGCTGCTAAAACTTCCACATTAACTAAAATGGCGCCGGCGGAAATTGATGAAACCGGCTTGCAATTGGGACAAACCGTTCGTCATGCTAAATTCGGCGAAGGGGCCATCACCAATTTCGAGGGGCGAGGTGCGCATGCACGGGTGGAAGTGAATTTTCGTCGTTCAGGGAAAAAATGGTTGGTGGTGTCTTTTGCCAATTTGCAAGTGGTGGGTTGATCAAAGTATGAAAGTTCACGTTACAAAAGAGTACAACTTTTTTGTGCAATATCATGTACTTTAAGGGGATTTGTCTTGACAGTCCTCTTAAAAAAACCTAGTGTTTTACTAATATGGTAATTTTATGAAGGGTTTACTTGTTGTGAAAAAAATATTTTGCCTCCTAGGTCTAACGCTGTTGCTTCCATCCATGAGTGCGTCAGCACTGCCAGAGGATTCTTTTTCTCCTGAACAACGTCAAGAAATTCGTACCATCATTAAAGATTATCTGATCAAAAATCCTGAAATTCTATTGGATGTTTCGCAAGCGTTACAACAAAAGCAGCAACAGGAACAGTTGTAATGCCAGATGGTACTGTAATAACACAACAACCTTCTACTCCTCCAGGTGCAGTAGTCGACGACAACGGACAAATTAATTATAAAAAGCTTACTCCTGATGACACTCGTGCAACAGTAATTAAAACATCTCCAGATGGTAACTTAAATGTTGCAAATGTAAACACTGCAAGTTATAGGAATTTTGATATTATTGTTGAAGGTGATATTGTTAGGCTAGGAAAAAATGCTGCACGTATTGGTGAAATAAATTGGTACAATGTAATAGAAGCAGAAGCCCCTGCTAAGTATCAACCAGGTATAAGTCAGATAAGGTTAAAAAGAGGCGAACTGCTTACACCTATTGTAGCAACATTTCAAATAAATGGAAATAACTCACAGGAACTAGTTTTAAATTATGACATTGACACAAAACCAAGTGACACTGTTATAAATGGTGTAACAAGTAGAGGTACAATTGATTATATTATAAATCCACGTGATTTTAATCCAAATGTTGTAAAAGCAGAAGGTATAAGGCTTTTATTATTACAACCAATCGGTGGTGCAATTGAAAGAATTTATACAGTTGCAGGTAGCACAACAAGAATAGAAACCGAAGTAGATGCAGATGTAGTTTATGATTTTGATGTATTTGTAGAAAATATTAGAGTTACAGATGCTGCTACACAAGAAACAATTGACGGATCGTTGGTAATCAGATTATCAGACGCTCCTAGACCCGGTGATGAAGTAAGATATGTTTTATATATAAATGAAGACGGTGCAGATGCTTGGAAGAGTACAAGTAGCAGGGACTTTATTGCTGATACACACGACATAGTCGAATGGGACGGATCTCAGTGGAATATAATATTTGATGCTAGTGAATCTACTACTCCAGTTTATATTACAAACTTAAATACAGATCAACAATTTTACTATAATCAATATTATTGGCAATATGCTATTGACGGATTATATCCAAGAGGCACTTGGGATTTAATTATATAAAATAATTACTATATGAACCAGATAATTTGTAGCGGTGCTTTGTTTTATTCTTTAAGTACCAAACGTTTTTTGCTATTACATCGTACACAAAGTAAAACAAAAAATCAGTGGGGACTTGTTGGCGGTACAAACGAACGTTCAGAATCTCCTTGGGAAGCATTACAACGAGAAATAAAAGAAGAAATTGGTACAATAAAAGATATAAAATAGAGAGTAGTGAAACATATTCAGAAGATTCATATGAAGAAAGCTGTTATGATTTATTATTATAAAGCTCGGCAATGTTAGAACCAACAATAAAATATGATACAGGATGGCCAACAAAAAAACCAGAGCCGAGCAAAAAACCAACAAAAAAACCCCCGCCCGAAGGCAGGGATTATTATTAATGTTGAATCAATTAGATTCCTTTGAAAAGTACAAAGTTGTTAGCAGCTTGAGTTAC
>WLWR01000193.1 GCA_012103495.1 Legionellales bacterium | reverse complement strand
CAAAGGATTTTTAGAACCAAGGGTCTGCTGTAGTGCTTGACTGGAAGCTCTGCGCTCGAGAGCTGATCCACTGTTTTTACGAGCCTTATACCATTCGTGCGCTTTCTTACCACCTTTAGCAAGATGGTAAAGTAACCCTGCTCCCAATACGATTCCTGCCACAGGTGTTAGCATTGTAAAAGCGCCTGCCATAGCCGGTATTACCGATGCTCCAACGCCTACAGATCCAATGCCTAATGCACCGGCTTTTGCTCCTTTTTTTAAGCCTGTGTGTGCGGAATCCAGCATCCCACCGACAGTCGAACGAGAATAAGCACTCTGTAGTTTTGTCATCAAACTTTTTTCGGCAAGTGTTTGCTGCATTTTTTGAGTATTACTCGCCACATTTTCAAGTTCAGAAACAGATATCTCTTTTACATTCTTAGTGGCTTGTGCATAAAATTGTGTAGGGTTAGGTATAAGCTTTTGTGCGTCCGCTAACATATCCGTCAATACCTTTTGTGGCTTGGGACGATCAGCAAGCTTTTGATTAATCAATGCAACTAACTGTGTATGTTGTTTTGCTAGTTGTCGTTCGGCTTCTTGTTGCTTGCTTTGTTCAGCTTGCTTGCTTTGTTCAGCTTGTGCTGATTGATTCGACACAGCCGGTGCAAGTTCATCATCGTGGGGATTTCCTGACATGATTAAAAAACCTCTGAATTAGTTCAACATTTAAAGAAAGCAGGCATCTATTGGTTAAACATAATACAACAATTGTTTAAAATTAGCAATCGCACCTATTTTTTTAAGCAACCTAACAAGGATGGATTAACCGTAGTCTATTTTTCCCAAAATGGTATTGATTCAGCACCATTGACGCAAAAAGCTATTTTTGGTGATTGGTTACAAAAAAACATACACAGCACCATTGCCACCATGCCGGGGGTGTGCCGAACAAAAAGCTTTGATCACGTTGATCTGCCGCAACCATTGGTTCACATAATTTTTTAATACCGGGTATCCAGCTTGACTGTGCAATCCTTTGCCATGGATCACCAAGCCCCATTGCCGTGCCTCACTTTGGCAACATTGAATAAATTGCAACAATTGCTCATACGCTTGCACAACCGTGCATTGGTGCAAATCCACCTGCGCATCAATAAGCAAAGCACCTTGTTGTAGCAGACGACGCTGGTGACGAGACAATCGCGTCCAGTGATACTTTAAAAATGTTTCAGCAGCCACCGGAGTATCAATAGCCATTGTAGCCACTGCTGACGAATCGATTTCCGTGGGTGACACAGCAACCGGTGTTGGCCAAGCAAAACGCCGTGCCATCGGCGCTGTTGGTTGCTTCAACGGCAGCGAATCTTTTGAACTTAATGGTGTCGCATCTGCAACTTGTGCGCGAAACAACTGACGATCCGCCTCACTGATCGTCATCTGTGGCGCTGACCGTCTCACATGAATATTGCTGACCGATTTTTTTCGCGTATTCGTCATTTTCGTAGTACCATACCCGCCTTTTTAACTGAAAACACATCATATTATGCAAGCTGTTTCTCTTGCCCAATTAGCCATGGGCGCTTTAGAAGATTTAAAGGCCCTGGACATTATTCAATTGGACGTCGGCGCGCTCACGCCGGTGGCTGATTATATCATAATTTGCAGCGGTCGCTCCGATCGTCATGTCAAATCGATTGCCCAGCATTTAGTAGAACAACTCAAAGCTGCCGGCGAGCCCCCCTTAAGCGTCACCGGCAATGAATTATCACATTGGATTTTAATCGATTGCAATGTAGTGATTGTTCATATCATGCTGCCGGAAGTTCGCCAATATTATGAGTTAGAAAAATTATGGACGGTCGCTTAAATGCGGATCCAATTGATCGCCGTCGGTCAAAAAATGCCAGCTTGGGTACAAACCGGCTGGCAAGATTATTGTCAACGTCTGCCCAAATCATTCCAATTACAGTTAATTGAAATTCCCTTGGCCAAACGTCATTCGCGCAGCCCGATTCAACCGCTGATCCAGCAAGAAGGTACCGCCATCACCCAAGCCATTCCCTCTTCAGCCTATGTGATGGCATTGGATCAACGCGGTCAATCACTCACCAGTGAACAATTGGCTCGTAAAATAGAAACGATGCAATTGACTCACTCGCAGTTGGCTCTATTGGTGGGCGGCCCTGACGGTTTAGCACCAGACTGTTTAACTCAGGCCGATTTTATTTGGTCTTTGTCACCCTTGACGTTACCGCATCCGCTGGTACGTTTGGTAGTGGCTGAAACGATCTATCGTAGTTGGAGCATTTTACAGCGTCATCCTTACCATCGATGAAGCAATTTGCTATGATTTTAATGAATAATTGAGAATGACAATCACCTTCCATGGCTTATCAACAACCATTTTACGATCACAAATTAATCAGTCGCCGTTTTTTACGTCGCACCATTTTAATTAGTATTTTAGTCATTGGTTTGCTGGCCATGCTGATTGTGCGGCTGGTGAATTTACAAGTCCATGAGCACGAAAGATATCAAACCCTGGCCACTCACAATCAAATCAGCTTGCTACCCCTGCCGCCAACCCGCGGGCTGATTTATGATCGCAATGGCATTTTACTGGCAGACAATCAACCGATTTACAATTTGGAAGTGATTCCCGAGCGCATTGCCGACATGCAAGAATTTATTACCCACTTGCAACACTATGTCACCATCAATGATGATGATTTACAAGCTTTCAAACGCATATTACGCCAATACCGTCCTTACGATTCGGTGCCGCTTAAATTGAACTTAGCTGAGGAAGAAGTGGCAGCACTTTCAGTGGATTTACATCAATGGGATGGTGTACAAATCAAAGCGCGCTTGAATCGATATTACCCCTTTAATCACAGTTTCGCTCACATCTTAGGATACGTGGGGCGCATCGATGAGCAAGAATTAAGGCAATTGGATCCTGTTAATTATCGAGCAACCAATTTCGTCGGCAAAGTCGGTGTTGAAAAATTTTACGAAGATACTTTACACGGCAAAATTGGTTTTGAAGAAATGGGAGTGGCTTAGAGGGACCAGCTAGCTGTGGGCGGTTACAATACAAGAACAATTAACGAACCCCGGCTAGAGGCTTGGTTTGCAATGAGTTCAAGTAAGGGAGTTTTTAGTGAGGACGAC
>WLWR01000192.1 GCA_012103495.1 Legionellales bacterium | reverse complement strand
AATCAATCAATCATTGAAACAAACCAATGATGACAGTGTCATTGATATTCAACACATTCCATTGGACGATTCAGCCACCTATGAATTATTAAAAAGTTGTCAAACCACGGCGGTGTTTCAATTGGAATCGCGTGGCATGAAAGATTTGATCAAACGTTTGCAACCCGATTGTTTCGGCGACATTGTTGCTTTGGTAGCGCTGTTTCGACCAGGACCTTTGCAATCGGGAATGGTGGATGATTTCATCCAGCGCAAACATGGACAAGCACAAGTCAGTTATCCACATCCTGATTTAGAATCGATTTTACAATCGACTTATGGGGTTATTTTATATCAAGAACAAGTGATGCAAATCGCACAAGTATTGGCTGGGTATACTTTAGGCGCTGCTGATTTATTACGTCGGGCGATGGGGAAGAAAAAACCGGAGCAAATGGCCAAGCAGCGGTCGATTTTTTTAACGGGTGCTGCCGAGCATGGGGTGGAGACTTCGGTGGCTGAATCTATTTTTGATTTGATGGAAAAATTTGCCGGTTATGGATTTAATAAATCACACTCGGTGGCATATGCATTGTTAGCATATCAAACAGCTTGGTTGAAAACTCATTATCCGGCTGCATTCATGGCTGCGGTGTTATCGTCGGATTTGGATAACACCGATAAAATTGTCATTTTGTTAGAGGATTGTCGACGATTGGGTTTGACCGTGTTGTCACCGGATATCCATCGTTGTGAATACCGTTTCACGGTGGTGGATGAAACCAACATCGCTTATGGATTGGGGGCAGTCAAAGGTATTGGGGAAGCCGCCATTGATCACATACGCCAAGCCTTGCAAACGCAAGGACAATTTACCGATTTATTTGATTTGTGTCGCCGTTTGGATTTAAGTAAAGTCAATCGACGCGTAATCGAAGCTTTAATTCGATGTGGTGGATTGGATGGTTGGCAAGTGGATCGCTCTGCTTTAATGGCTTCGGTCGATGTGGCATTCAAAGCCGCTGAGCAACACCAGCAAGCTCAAGCACATGGGCAGTGTGATTTATTTGCTGCTTTGCCATCAATGCCAGCCGATATGCAATCGGTGACCTATGCTACATGCCCACCGTGGAGTGATTTACAGCGTTTGCAAGCGGAAAAAGATACGCTAGGGATTTATTTAAGCGGTCACCCGGTAGATTATTATCATACCGAATTACAGCACATCGTCACCACTTCATTGGCGCAAATCAATCCACAATTACAAGCCAATGTCACGATTGCCGGATTGATTTCTCAATCGCGCCGGTTGCAAACCAAACGCGGTGATCGAATGGCGGTATTGACCCTGGAAGATGGGGAAGGTCGTATTGATGTGACTTTGTTTTCGGAAACTTTACAAGCGTTTCAAGCGCTCATCGCTAAAGATCAATTAATCATTGTGCGTGGTCAAGCCAGTATCGATCAGTTCACCGAAGGCTATCGAGTGGTGGCTGAGCACGTGTATGATTTACCTCAAGCGCGTCAACAGTTTGCGAGTCATTTGGCAATTCGCATCCAGCATCAACAATTGCCGGTCAATCACTTAACACAGTTACAGCAATTATTAACCACCTACCAAGGTGGACAATGTGTAGCAAGAGTGTATTATCAGCGAGGCCAAGCGGCAGCGACATTACAGTTGGGGCAGCAATGGCGGGTGCAACCAACCGATGAATTGGTCACCGCTTTGCGTAATTTGTATGGTGAACAAGCCGTCTCGTTTGTTTATCATGGGGTTGAATAAATCATGCGGCGTTTGAAATTATTAGTAATGGCAAGTTTGATGGGGTTGGGATACCACTGCATGGCTCATACTGCTGTCGATAATTATGTCATGCAAATTGAAGCTCCGGTGATGACCTCCTTGCCTTCAACCTCGACTGTTGATACAACACAACAGAGCGATCAATTCAGCGCGCAAGTAGTGGAACACTTATTGCTACAATGGCCAGTGGAAGCATTGAATTTACAATTGGCCAGTATGCAACAAGAAATATTGCAATTGCAGCAACAATTAGCACTTTTATCCAACGCCGTCCCCGATCAACAAACCAGCGCAACTGTCGTTGGCACACGTCGCCCTCAAGGAATTATTGGTGGCGTGGTATTGGCTCATCCAATCAGTAGTAGTTTGTTTTTTTTAATCATAATTATGGGAATTGCCGGTTGGTTATTGAGTCGACGTTGGCGGGTTATTCAAGCCAATGAAATGACCTTGCCTCATGAAGATTTGCACAGTGGTAGTCATGATAAAATTGCCTCACAATTGGATATGGCCATGAGTTATTTTTCATTGGAACAATATGAACAAGCATTGGCTTTGATTAAACAAGTGTTAAATCATGGCAATGATCAACAGCGCACGGAGGCGCAACTCTTACAACAACAAATTCAACAAGCAGTAGGTTGAGATGACATTGAATATTCGACGAAGGGTACTCGCCCTGATTTTGGGATTGGCCACGGGTTTAATTGGATTGTCTGCTTATGCCGATGACACAGAAACGGAAACAACGCCGGTTGTTTTTCCTGCCGATACAAGCACCTGGCCATATCAAAATCCAGCACCGGATACGGATACCCCATGGTATGTATTGGCTTACTATGGACAGATGACCTCGACCACATTGACTCGAGTGGTATTTTTCAAGGAGTTTGCAACGGAAAAAAGAACCCATTTATTTTCATTAGAAGGTGGCAAAACCTTGACCCACGCCAATGTGGTACGCCGAATTTTTGAACCGTTTGTATCGGATTTGGATTTTGCTTTGAACTTTACATTGCAAGATGATCCGGTGGGGACTATTTTTCAAGTCAATCCATTTTTACGCTTTGTATGGAAACATTTTCCATGGGATCGTTATGTGATCACCACGTTTGCGGTGGGAGAGGGTGTTTCGTATTCTTCAAAAATTCCATCGCGTGAATTACGTGATACCACCAAAGCAGCCAATGCGCGTCGATTTTTAAATTTTTTAATGTTTGAAGCGACGTTTTCTTTACCACAGTATCCACAGTGGCAATTGATTTATCGCATTCATCATCGTTCTGGAGTGTTTGGATTGTATACACCAGGCATTGTAGGATCCACGGCGATGGGTGTTGCCGTGCGTTACTGGTTTTAAAACAAGGTAAATAGATCATGCGTATCGCATTGGGAAT
>WLWR01000191.1 GCA_012103495.1 Legionellales bacterium | reverse complement strand
AAGAATGGAATGGATTGGTCATTGGCGTATTGTCTCATCGAACCATCACGTAACGTAGCATGAAGAATGACTGGCGCATTAAATGTTTCAGCCAGGGGCATAATTTCTGGGGCGTCCAGGTCCGCGCGAATTTGCGGTAAATTGATTCTGTGTAAAGAACCGGCATGTAAGTCGATACAGTGGGTTGCTTTGTCGATAATTTCAGTGGCAATCAAATGTGCTAGGCGGGCGGCTAGAGATCCTTTTTGTGAACCAGGAAACGCTCGATTTAAATCACGGCGATCCATTAAATAACGATCTTGATACAGGAAACCATAAATATTAATAATTGGAATGGCGATCAATGTGCCGGATAATTGATTAAAAATTTTCTTTTTCAACAGTCTGCGCACGATTTCAATACCGTTGACTTCATCTCCGTGAATGGCCGCGGTAATGCATAAGGTAGGACCAGGTGTTTTACCTCGAAGTACATGGACCGGCATGGATAAAGGAGTCCAATCATAGAGTTCTGGCATAGGCAGTAAAATGGTTGTGTGTTCGCCAGCATAAACCAACTTACCATGAATGGATAAAGGCGGTACGTGGTCATTCATCATAAATTATCCTTGATAACGACTTTTGGCACTGATAGGTTTGGCGTTCTTTTCAAGATACTCAATAATTTTTTTAGCAATATCTTTTTGAGTCGTGGTTTCAATACCTTCCAATCCGGGAGAAGAATTAATTTCTAAAATCAGCGGACCTCGTTGTGATCGTAATAAATCAACACCAGCCATTCTTAAGCCCATAATTTTGGCGGCTTGAATGGCAGCTTCTCGTTCGGCTTTGGTAATGGTGATAACTTCAGCGCGACCGCCGCGGTGGACGTTGGCGCGAAATTCTCCTGGTTCGGCTGTGCGTTGCATGGCGGCAACCACTTTGTCACCGACCACCAAACAACGAATGTCACAACCGTTGGCTTCTTTGATAAATTCTTGCAGGATGATGTTGGCATTGAGACCCATGAATGTTTGGATCACACTTTCTGCTGCTTTTTTCGTTTCTGCTAAAACAACACCAACACCTTGCGTGCCTTCGATTAATTTAATGATAAAAGGTGGCCCGCCAATGATATTAATCAAATCGTCAACATCGCTAGGAGCGTGTGCAAATCCAGTGATGGGCATGTCTATCCCTTTCATGGCTAGCAATTGCAAAGAACGTAATTTATCTCTGGAACGAGTGATTGCAATGGAGGGGTTGATCGAGTAAGTGCCAATGGTTTCAAACTGTCTAACAATGGCAGCGCCATAAAATGTTCGTTTGGCACCGATGCGAGGAATGATGGCATCAAAGGGACCAATTTGGTTGCCTTGATAATGAATGGATGGCTTTTGCGAAGTAATGTTCATATAACAATGTAAGTAGTCAATGACTTCGACATCATGGCCTCGGCTTTGCGCGGCTTCGCGTAATCTACGAGTGGAATAAAGATCTTCTTTTCTGGAAAGAATGGCGATATCCAAGAGATTCCTCCTAAAGAATTGATTGAATCACATCGCTTAATTTTATGATAGCAATAAACAAACGTTATACCTAAGAAATAGCAGCTTGTCGCATAGATAAAATGAATCTGGATCCTTTGTTTTAAAACTTTTTTTTGATAGACTGTTCGGCTTGCTTTTGAAAATGGGATTCTCAAGGTCGTAGTTGGATGGGATGCGCGGAAGGTTTTTTGCAAGTGTGATTTGAGATGGTGGGTGAAGTAATGAAAGCGAAACAATTGCCTAATACATGGCGTGAACAATATCAATCGGTGATTTATTTGGCATTGCCAATTTTGTTTGCCCATGTCATTGAAGCGTTGGTGCCGTGGATCAATACTTTGATGGCCGCGCATATCAGCCAAGACGCGTTGGCGGCCACTGGGTTGGTCAATCCAATTTTTGTCAATTTTATGGGGTTTTGTTGGGGCGCGGTGACCAGCATTGGTATTATTTGTGCGCACAAAGTTGGAAGTGAGCGTACTCGCCAATTGGGAACGATTATGAAAACAGGGCTGGTTTTTTCAGCGCTATTATCTGTCCCAGTGATGTTTATATTTACTCAAGTGCAACCGTGGTTGCTCAAAGCCGATCAAGATCCGGTGATCGTTGCCTTGGCCCAAGCGTATTTTAATGGCTTATTGATCGGTGTGTTTGCCGACATTGCTAAGTTCAGCATTTTTCAATTTGCTATTGCTTTGAATAAACCGCGGGTACCGTTGATTGGTAATATTGCGAGTATTCCATTGCTGATATTTTTTAATGATGCGTTGGTTTGGGGACGGTACGGGTTACCGGAGTTGGGTATTTTAGGCATTGGTTTGGGTACAGCAATCACCTATTGGTTGGTGTTTCTGGGAATGTTGTTTTACATCTATCGAGCTGAACCTTTTCGTACGTATTTGCAGCGGCGTTTTAACTGGCAGCTCATTGGGCATTACTTACGTGAACAATTTAAATTGGGTGCACCCATTGGTGCGATGTTTCTGATAGAGATCACTTTTTTTACGGTGATGGCTATTTTCATGGGTTGGATTGGTGCGCAAGCCTTGGCAGCGCATCAAATTACCATGCAGTGGATGATGCTGACTTTGGTCATTGCGTTTGGTTTTGCTGAAGCGGTGATCATTATGGTTGGTAAAGCTTCGGGTGCGAAAAACGTTCACTTGATTAAGCGGGTCATGCTAGTGGGTGTGATTTTTTCGATGGGTGTTATGATTTGGATCAGTTTGAGTTATTGGTTGGTCCCACGGTTATTTATTGGGGTAGATTTGGATTTGTCTGCACCCGAAAACCAAGCCATTATTTTATTGGCTATTAAGTTTTTAGCCATCTGTGGTATTTTTCAATTGCTTGATAGTTTACGGATTATTATTTCTGGTGTGTTGCGAGGCTTGAAAGATACTCAATATCCGATGTGGATTGCAGTGATTAGTTTTTGGGTCATTGCCTTGCCAATCGGGTATTGGTTTGCTTTCGAATTCAATTGGTACGGCGTTGGTTTGTGGTGGGCTTTGGTGATTGCGTCTTTAGCCAGCAACCTCATGCAAGGCTTACGATTGTGGGGGCATATTAAAAAGCAGCAGATTTCGTAATATGGACCCCACAATGATGAAAGTTTAATCTTCCCCTGCGTGGGTGGGTTGGCTTGCGTTTTGCCAGGCGCTGAAGCCACCTTCGAG
>WLWR01000190.1 GCA_012103495.1 Legionellales bacterium | reverse complement strand
GATTGTCGCAGATCAACAATAGGAATAGCCTGATCAAGTGTCTCATCCGCTGAGATAAAATCATCTCGTTCAGTTGCCGATTTTGGTATCAATAATTCGTTATGCATTTTCAACACTCCCTAGTTCATCACAATAACAAAACGATTTTATTCTAACCACATCCATACTTTTTTACTACACGCACCAGCAATAAAACCAAACGATTGACCCCACCATCGACCGCACTATAATGAACACCTTTGCAAATATTCTCTTTTACAAGGTTTATGATCATGTCCAACCATCAAGATATTATTGAAACCGCGTTTGCCAACCGGCAATCCATCACTCCCGACAGCGTCGATCCTCAATTAATCACCGTGATCGATGACGTGATTGCTCAATTGGATGAAGGCGTGCTGCGCATTGCCGAACCCAACAATGGGCAATGGGTGGTACACCAATGGTTGAAAAAAGCAGTATTGCTTTATTTCCGGGTCCATAACAACCAACCGATCAATGGCGGCCATACTCAGTTTTACGACAAAGTTCCATTAAAGTTCAGCGATTACACTCCCGCTCAATTTCAACAACACGGTGTGCGAGTAGTTCCCGACGCATGCGTGCGCAAAGGCGCGTATATCGCCAGCAATACTGTTCTCATGCCCAGTTACATTAATATTGGTGCTTATGTTGACAGTGGCACCTTGGTCGATACCTGGTCAACGGTTGGGTCATGCGCACAAATTGGCAAGAATGTTCACCTATCCGGCGGCGTGGGTATTGGCGGTGTGTTAGAACCCTTGCAAGCCAACCCCACCATCATCGAAGACAATTGTTTCATTGGCGCACGTGCTGAAATTGCCGAAGGGGTGATCATAGAACGCAACAGTGTGATCAGCATGGGCGTTTATTTAGGTCAAAGCACTAAAATTTATAATCGCGCCACCGGTGAAATTAGCTATGGTCGAGTTCCAGCCGGTTCAGTTGTGGTACCTGGCAATTTACCCAGCACCGATCAATCCCACAGTCTATACTGCGCTGTCATTGTCAAACAAGTGGATGAAAAAACACGCAGTAAAACCAGTATCAATGAATTGTTACGCAATCCATAAACATCATCATGAGCGCTTGCACCGATCTATTAACTGAATTAATTGCCGTTGCGTCCATCACGCCCGAAGACGCCGACTGTCAGGCGATTTTAATCAAACGCTTGACTCAATTGGGCTTCACCATCACCCCTTTGCCGGATGATCCCGTCAGCAATTTTTGGGCCAAACGTGGTCAAACGCAACCGTTGCTAGCATTTGCTGGACACACCGATGTGGTGCCATCAGGACCGGTGGAACAATGGCGGTATCCACCCTTTCAAGCAACGATTGATCAAGATTTTATTTACGGCCGTGGTGTTGCTGATATGAAAGGCGCACTGGCTGCCATGGTAGTGGCGTGTGAGCGCTTTATTGAGCAGTATCCTGATCATCGAGGCAGCATTGGTTTTATTATCACCAGTGGTGAAGAAGGGGATCATTATCATCAAGGCACCCCAACCATCATGCAACATTTGGCCGATCACGGTGAAACCATCGCTGGTTGCATTGTCGGTGAGCCCTCCAGTACCGATCAATTAGGCGATGTAATCAAAATTGGTCGTCGTGGTTCATTGAGTGCCACCCTCACCATTCACGGCAAACAAGGACACGTGGCTTACCCACAATTGGCCATTAATCCCATTCATCAAGCCGCGCCATTCATTACTGAATTAACCCAAACGGTTTGGGATCACGGCACCGATCATTTTCCACCAACAACATTACAAATCAGCAACCTTCACAGTGGCGTTGGCGCCACGAATGTGATTCCGGCAGATTTAGTCATGCAATTTAATTTGCGTTACAACCCAACCTGCGATCATCAAACATTACAACACCGCATTGAACACTTGTTGGATCAACATGCGCTGCGTTACACCATCGATTGGACGTTAAGTGGCGAACCCTTTTTGACTGAACCAGGTCCATTGATCGATGTGACCACCCAAGCCATTGTTGAGGTTACCGGTCAACCTCCCACACTTTCGACCTCTGGTGGTACGTCTGACGCACGTTTTATCGCACCCTATGACATTCCTGTGATTGAATTGGGGGTTAGCAATCGCACCATTCATCAAATTAATGAACGTGTGGCCATCGTTGAATTGGAACAATTGGTGGAGGTATATTATCGAATTCTATGCCAATGGTTATTAAATTAACCTTTTATTCACAAGCGCAGCGACCCACATCACCTTGTGTTGGCAAAGGCACACTTAAGAAATCATGATGAAAACATCGCTTGAGTAACCAGGCTTTTTTACCCTCAGCCATGCTCATTGACGGCACAAACACAACCCGTTTAGCATCGTACCATTGGTCCTGACCTTTTTCCCAAATGGCTGGGGAAAAAGTCGCTTTAAATCGCAACTCTTGTTCAGGCCGACAAGGGAATGATTGCTGCTGTTGAAATTCCTCTTTGCTCAAACGTATGCTCGTGATCACCTCACCACTGATTTCATCGATAATTTGCAAATCCACTTGATACCCTTGCCAACAACTGCCTTTGTTAAATTGCAAATAACAGGGAAACGTTGACGATGCTTCGGATTGGGCAATAGCGATATTGACAACCGACAGACTTAAAAAGAACGCTAAGATAGTTTTTTTCATAAACAAATAAGACATCAATATAATTTAATGTATTGAATTATAGTGAAACTCCCCACCCAACACCATCAAACTTGTCGGTTGCACCATCTGCCAATTGTCATTATGATCGCCTGTTCAAAAATTAGGAGAGGTGACCGAGTGGCTGAAGGTGCACGCCTGGAAAGCGTGTGTGCGTGAAAACGTACCGCGGGTTCGAATCCCGCTCTCTCCGCCAGTTTTTATATCTCGAAACATTCTGAACATAATTTTTAAGTAAAATCGGGGGACAGTATACTTATTTCCTAGTGATATAAAATCTATAACTGCCTCCCGATCGATACATCACCATCACCAGCATTATCATCAAGATAATTTACCTTATCTTCTATGCACCTACTTATCCCTTCTAACTCCGTATCTATATTCTTCCTGCGCCTCCAGAGCGAACACACTGATATAAAAGCAAGAATAGGAGTAGTACCGTAGGAATAGGGGGACAGGAATAGGGGGACAGTATACTTATTTGCGAATTGGAATAGGGAATAGGGGGACAGTATACTTATTTGCGAAT
>WLWR01000005.1 GCA_012103495.1 Legionellales bacterium | reverse complement strand
CTTATCGCGTGGTGCCATGCAAGTCACATTTATTGAGCAATCGCCGATCGTTTGCCAACAATTGCGTCATACTGCCGAACAATTGAAGACTCAACAGCAGGCATCGATTGTGCAAGCTGGATTACCCAGGGCTTTGGCACACTTTAAACAATCGGTCGATATCATTTTTTTGGATCCCCCCTTTCGCAGCTCTTTGTTACAACAATGCGTCACCAAACTTGCCAACACGACTTGTTTGCACACTGGCAGTTTCATCTATTTAGAGTGCAACCCCAAACTGACTCAAATAGAAACTCCCTCTGATTGGCATTTGTGGCGTAGCCAGCAAGCCGGCCAAGTATGCTATCAATTGTGGCAAGTGGACGAAGAATGATTTTGATACTTAAAATATAACGATTTATCATAATTAACACGAACAACTCTATTTGGCACATCATTTTTATTCAAGATGCACTCAAATCTAACTTTTTACCAAGATTTAAATTTATGGTGAATCATTCCCTTAAAGTTACTTTTCTTCACCAAATACCCTCTTTACAAAGCAAGCAAACAGAGTAATTGCCTTGACATAATAAGGGCTTCTTGTTTCAATCCAGATTGGGTTTTTATCACTAGATTTATGAGTTTAATGAAGAAAATAATCTTGTCCATCTTAACAGGTGCGCTGGTGGCTTGTTCAACGCCTGTTAAAGAGCCTTACAATCAACCCACCGATGCGGCAACCATTAAATTGGCTGAAGCAGCAGAAGCCGTAAGCGATTCTCTTTCCGAACTGGCGCGTATTCAAGCAGTGGCTACTCCCCCTGTGCGGGATACCCTGCCTCAAACCAGCGGCTTCGGGTTACAAAATCGAGTATCTTTGGATTGGTCCGGTCCCATTGGTCCTCTTTTGGAGCAAATGGCTAAAGCCAACGATTACCGATTGCGGGTGATTGGGCGAGAACCGGCCATTCCAGTATTAGTGAGTGTTAATGCAAGGGATGCTATTTTTGGCGATATTTTACGTGACCTGGATTATCAAGCTGGTGAGCGCGCCGATTTAATGGTATTTCCCAATGATCAAATCCTTGAATTACGTTATGCGAGTTAACTTAATCTTATTATTTTTACTGGCTGCTAGCCTCGCCGCATGCAGCCAGAATACCTCGTACAGTCAACAACAGGCTCGCAATGAAAAAGCCGTTGAATCTTTAGATGGCCTGAAAAAATTATCAGCTCGTGGTTCTTACTCGCCTTTGGGCGATATCAATGAAATTCGCGCACAAGCACTGCAAGAAATTGGACTTGCCTTAGGTGCTCAAGCAGGGTTGGCTGTACGCGCTGATGTCATTAATCATGATTTGGCCCAGAATACAAAATTTCTGGATAAAGTATTTAATTTCGATGTGCTCATTTTGAATAAAAACGTTCTTCCGCCTGTGTTGTTAGAAGGGCGGCGTACGCTTAATTTAAATGATCCTAACACCATTCGTATCGCGGATCGTCGCTACAAAATTAGCCAGCAAGCACGGTTGGTCACCGTACCACCCAATTGGCGCAATTATTTAGAAACGCATTTTGAAAATCCCGAAATCCCTGAACATTCTTTATTGCCAAAAACCAAACGGGAAAAAGAAGTCTGGGATCAATACGTTACTCTAGGTTGGGAACGAGGCATTGAACAAGCCAATGCTGTCTTTGCTGAGAATTTGGCACGGCTTAAAGAAGACTACCGCGGCATGTTGCTATATCGCAAATTATTAGCTCTTAACATGGTCACCCCACCATTTGTCGCTTCTACCGAGTTGGGCATTACCGGTGATGGCAATGAAATTTTTATTGACGACCAAGTATTGCGGATCACCGCCTTGCCACAACTCATTCGTGATAGCGATGCCTGGTTAGCCGCAGTGACACTAGAAGACAAAGATTTAAACTATGATCAAGTCGATACCCGTATGCAAAAAATTGCTGATCGAAGTGGCGATGAAATTGATCGTCTGATTGCCGCTGATCGTCGTTGGGAGCCACTCATTGAATCCGTTCATTAAGGGACAAGCAGATGACCAATCACTTCATGCCAGATGAACCAACTCGATTCACGCCGGCACAATTGAATTTATTATTGCAGCATTCAGAACAATTACAGGCCTCTGATGTCACCATTCAAAGCGACACCCCAGTATTTGCCGAAGTGTATGGCCGTCTGTTGCAAATCACCAACCGAGCCTTGTCTCACACTGAAGTGGGCGATTTGCTTAATGGCATTTATGGCCCGAACGGTACCACTCAAATTTTAGGCGGACACGACATTGATACGCATTATGAATTTAGACCCACTCGCGCGGAGCGTTATCGATATCGGGTCAACGGTTCAGGGTGTCTAGTCGATGGTCACGATGCCATTCAAATTACCCTACGTACCATTCCAACCACGCCCCCTAAATTAACAACGATGGGTTTACCACCGGCGATTTTAGATGCCATTGCGCCACAAGAAGGCATTGTCTTTGTCACCGGTGCCACCGGTTCAGGCAAATCAACCTTATTAGCATCGATTATTCGCGATTTGATCGAACCCAAAAATAGCAATCGTAAAGTATTAACCTATGAATCTCCCATTGAATTTGTGTTTGATGAAATCGTCACATCTTCCGCCGTGGTCAGCCAATCTGAAATACCGCGTCACATTTCAACATTTGCCGCAGGCATTCGTAATGCGCTGCGGCGCAAACCACATTTAATTATGGTGGGAGAGTGTCGAGACACAGAAACCATCAGTGCCGCGTTAGAGGCTGCGCTCACTGGACATCCCGTGTATACGACTTTGCACACATCCGGCGTAGCAGAAACCATGCGTCGCCTGGTGAATTCTTTTGCTGGGGATGAACGACGAGGGCGGACCATTGATATTTTAGAGACTATCCGGCTGTGTATTTGGCAAAAGTTAGTTCCTACGGTAGATGGCAAACGGGTAGCGCTGCGTGAATATCTAGTCTTCGATGAAACTGTACGAGATATTTTACTCACTAAAGATCCAGATACCGTCACCAATGCCACGCGCAAATTATTGGAAGAACGTGGGCAAACAATGGCGGTGGATGCCAAACAAAAATTCGATGCCGGATTGATTAGTGAACGTCAATACAAGT
Organism: Legionellales bacterium; assembly: GCA_012103495.1. Classification (GTDB taxonomy): domain Bacteria; phylum Pseudomonadota; class Gammaproteobacteria; order WLWR01; family WLWR01; genus WLWR01. The sequence continues at coordinate 19,284 of WLWR01000005.1, read as the reverse complement.
TGCTCACGGCCAGTTTATAAATTTTATTGTCACTTGCCCTCTCGTTAACAAGGGGCAAGTTACGTTTTAAGTATCTATTTAAAATTCCAGGTAACGACTCACTACCGCTGACACAAATAACCCTCATTGGCGCATCTTAAACGAAAACTGTGCTGAGCGCGCTCAGCACAGTTTTCGTCCTATCCACCCCCAAAGCTAACTTTTCCCTGGGATTAAAACGTTGGTGAATCGTTACAAAGTCGATACAAACCTCGTCTTTGTCTTATCAGGTAATGGATCTTATTTGATTTAAGACCCCTCTTTTTCATCTCCTGTGTGCAATTGTTGTGGTTCTACCCGTGCACTAGTACCGCCTTCGTTACCGTCACCTTGTTTACCGCCGCCTTCGTCACCGCCGCCTTGGTTACCGCCGCCTTGGTTACCGCCGCCGCCTTGCACACCAATTTGATCTTCTTTGCCCATATTCTCACGCTCTTGCTGCAAGTTTTGTCGTCCTTGACCGCCGGCCATCTGTGCTGCCGTACCTGCTGTTTGTCTAGCCATTGATTGAGCTTCCTGAGCACTGCTTTCAGTGATATTGCTACCCAATTGCTCTTGCAATCCACCACTCAACCAACGTAAGACTTTATCTGGAACATAGTGAATCAGTGAAAATGATTTTTGAATGGTGGTCAATACCAAAGTCACATACATGACCAGCAACAAGACTTTGGCAATCATGGGAACAAAAATACCACTTTCAAATCGCCCTATCTTCAAGGCACTTTCAAAAGTTAAATCCACAACCCCAATCACTACGCGATCAAACGCAAAATTAATCAACCACAATCCAACATACGATAAAATAATCCCTGCAACAAAACCAATCACCATCATTGAGGGCCGGAGAAACACATTTAAAATCAACATGACAGCATTGTCTGCTTTACCAAATGCTTCGTGTCCTTCTGGGTGCATAATCCCTAACGCTACAATCGGGGCAGCCACCATTGATTCAATGACCCCAATAAACCACGCCAGCGTACCAAATAGAAAGATAATGTAAGGTATTAGTGGCACATAAAAAGCCAACATAGCACCGGAAAGAAATACAGCAGTCAGCATTGAAAATACCAATGGTGCTAATCCGATAAACATTAGCAAGATACCACCGGTAGCAATCGTTGCAATGACCCCTATTTTGCCAGCCATAAGCACCGAAGTCACCCAAGAGTTAATGGCGATATTCATTAAGATGGCGCCAAATCCAGATAAAATGCTAATGGGATTTGAATTGACCTCCAACGACGCCTTCAAGGTGGCTTCAAATGTGTCGACAATCAGTTTCAGTGGAATTCCCAACATAATATCAACCAAAAAGCTCATACTGCTAATGGCAATATTAAAAAAGATATTCATAACAGGCTTGATCAAATCATTGTATAGAAAGGTCAAAATACTCCCGGCGATATTAAACCATCCCGCTTTGATTTTGATGTCTGGCAATTCTAATTTAGGACCCGTGGTCTTAAAATCATTTTGAACGTCGGTATCAAAATTAGGTGCTTTATTCTCATAGGGGTTTCCTGATGCCACCATAAGCTTCACTTGCTCTAAATGGCCTGAAACAGAGTTGGAACCTTCGATACTTTTTGTTTCCTTCATGTTCGAATCTTTATTAACAGCTTCCCATTGACCACCGGCAAGAATCGCCTTGAGCTGCTTCAATTGGGTTTCCGTCAAGGCAACTGGTTTATTTCTACCTTGCCGTTGAGTTAGCTTGCTGAGATTGTCATTTTCTTCGCTCACTTGATTGATTGAAAACTTAACCACCACCCCATCATCATCGGCGTTAAACTGTACGCTGTTGTATTCATTGTTTAACTTCACCAAATCATAAAAATAAGCACCGGCTAAAATCCATCCCTCACTCTTAGCTTGAGCGATGAAATCCAAGCTCAGCGATTCCGATTTTTTGGATAAAGCAACTGCCCGCAGTGCTGGCTCTACTATTTTGACGTAAACATTCGAAGCATCAATAATTTCCTTACCCGTCAACAGTGCAGCACCACTACTGGCTTTCCAAGTCCGCACACTTTTCTCAGGATTAGAATCACTGTTTGATTGTCGATCATTCCTCCACAATTTAGAAGACCCCACTGACTTACCTTCTCGATAAGTGGCTTGACCAGCCTCTCCCAATAGCAACGGTCTTTCTCGTTCAAATTGATTACGAACGATTTTCTGTGCAACCGCTCCCAAATTCAAAAAGACTTGCGTGGCCCCAACACTACGCATCTGTCCAACTTGGTTTCCCAAGCCCTGATTATCAGTCCGCCCTCTTTCATCGGGCTGTCCAAAAGTCAATACAGTGATATCTCCACACACCCCATGGATTTCAGAATAAACATTCTTATCTAAATTAGGCATGCTCACAGTCACATTACTGCTGCCACCTTGGCTAGAAGAGCGCATCAATTCCGATGCCACGCTATTGGAAAAATTAGGAATATTGTTACACCACCAAGGTGAATTCGGATCACCTGGTGGTGGACACAAGCCATTCTCAACATTTTCACGTCGCGTCTCTTCTAAAAAACGATGCAATGTATTCAGACAAGTTTGTGCTAACAGCATATTGCTACTGGCGGAAACAGAAGCACTGTCTTGTTTAAAAATCTCGGGGAATGGATCTTCATTGACGATAGTGCCGCCAGAAGCCATGTAATCCAGTGCGGCGCCCCACACTTTATCAGCGGCTCCCACCCCTTGAACCACAATCCACATTACAAAGATCTGCATCAAACAATATCCACTTTGTTTGGGAATCAACAAAGCAACCCCCACCACAGCACGTACTGGGATCCAAATCGAAGACCATTTCTTGCCTAAGAACTCACCTTCATTGGCAGTATTTAAAGTGGAAACAATCGTGACATACAATAGAATAATGCCACCAATGGCCAGTACCGCAGCGTTAAAAATAGCGAACATTTGCCCTAAAATTTGGCTGCCAGAACCGCTTAAGACACCATCCACAACACCAAAGATGCTGCCTAAGAAATTGATAGACAAATCATCAGGCGGAGGAGTGAAATCAAGTGGATTTGCGGCGAGAGCTAGTTTAGGAACCAATAAACTCAAACAAATAAACAGCCAATATTTCATAATTTTAAACCTTAACTTCTGAACGTCCCTTTAGCCCAATCATTTAATGTACAACCTAACTTCCGATGTTTAATTTGAAAATGAAGAAAGTGATAACGAAAGGCCAAAGACATTGGCAATAACATCACCACACCACTGACCAAGACCGAACGCCAAGTACCGGTAAACACTTGTAAAATAAAATAACCAAGGATCAACAGCGCGATGCTTAACATGAGTAAACTGAGTTTGAATAACGCTGACATTTTTGTTGCTAATTCTTGTTCTGATAATCCCAATCGTTTGATTGCGTCTTCAAAACTTTCAGGGTGTTCTGGCTGCTTTGCCGTGAAATAGCGACGAATCGTATCACCTAATGTCGTAGTATTCTGCTTGATACGGTCGTAATCACTCCATTGCTTGAAATTAAAGTTCCGTTTGAAAAACCCTGGGCGGTCAACTTGTTTTGCCATAAATAAACAACAAATGTGATTGGTTAATTTAAATTATAATAACTTTTAGCTTAAGAGTTCGTTAAATGCAAATTAAAAACCAGATATTTCGTATATTCTCTTCAATTGTTGTCATTTTCACAAAGAAGCGTCTACAATAAGCTGAATTTGATATCCAATGAGGTTTTTCGCGTGCCGGATCTGAGTTTACCCGCTGCTCGTCAATACTGGAAAGGTTATGACGATCCATCCATTTACCAAGTCATTACTTTTATGGAAGGCGTTGAAGAGTGGACACTGGATGGACAACCAAATGTTGAACAAGCCATGCAACATCTGGGCGAAGAATTGGATAATATTAGCAATATCAGTTTAGATAAGTTAAGTCAGGAAGAATTATTCATTCGCATCGCTGGAAATATCAAAACCAGCCGCGGATTACGCTTATTACAAGCCATTGATACAGTCCATCCCGGCTCTGCCTCACGCATATTGATGTATGCTGAAGAAAACAGCGTGAGCCATGAAGATCCCGCCGGGATTTTTTTAAAACGCAATATTATTTTTGAACGTTTTCGTTTATTATCCCGCGTGTTTTCAGAACAGCGCTTTAATTTAATCCTCAAAGCCATTGAAGGAGAAAGCTAACTATGAAACTGATTGTGCGATTATTTATCGGTAGTCTGAGTCTACTAATTTCAAGTGCCGCCATGAGTCAACAACTTGGTACCAGTAATGAGAAATTGGAAAAATATATTAAAAACCTCGGTTCTTATTACGGTATCGATGTTGAGAATGATAACTATGCAGCCATCGTCGATAGAACCGATGTTTTCAAAAATGAAACGACTAACTGGCTAGAGTTGGCCAATAAAGCCAGAGCCAGTTTAATTGGACTCATTCCCAGCATTGCTCCTTACTTACCCGCAGCACCGGGATCTGCCACAGCGGCGCCCCCACAACGCACCAATACTTTTTTACCCACCAGTTCCAGTGCCGCCCCCTCCTCGATCAACTCTTTTTTAGATAAAGATCCCAACCAAAACAATCCAACAGCGCAAGCGATCGCAAACATCATCATACCACCTTACCTAAACAGGAATAATCAATGCATCAACTGTAAAAATGCCAATCAAGTCCTCACCACGACTCGTTCCCTACCAGCCGCTAAAGGCGACAGCGTCATTGAAGACATCTCCAAAAGTAATTTAGCTGAAATCGATCAATTAAATCTTGATTCACTCTTAGATCCTGTTGCCTATAACATTTCCAGGGAGAGTGCCAGTTCCGGTACCGGCTCCCCCTCTTCCAGCAACAAAGACACTTTCACTGGTGCATTAACTCCAACCAGTGAAGAAGTAATTGCGGCTAACTTCATTCGTTACGTCACCAACCAAGTTAAAAACATTTCCTACCCAAGCAGTACAGAGTTTAACGATGCCTATGTTGAAACCCGTAAAGCCATTGAATCAGGCACTTCATTCGCACCTGATCTATTAGCAAACTACGTTGCCAATTTGAGATCCTATGCAGCTCAAGCCTCTGTTGGAATCAGCAACTTTAATTATCTATTGGCCAAGCGCAAACTAAACACCGACAGTCAAACCAGCCAAGCAGCCATTGAAGCCGAAATGGCAACCAAAGAATTGTTTGATAACGAATGGTACAATCGCATTGAGTTATCCTCCGACAGTGTGGTACAACGTCAAATGCTGTATATGTTAGCGAGAATGAATTACCAGTTGTATTTAAATCGCCTCATGTACGAACGAATCTTAGCAACATTGTCCACCATGCAATTACAAGCATTACAGCAAGATAATTACACTCTAAATCTAACCGAAGAATAATCCAGTCTTCTTACACATCATGCATAACAACCTAATCACCAAACTCAATCAATTGCAAGAGCGCTTTACAGAAGTAGGCGCTCTGTTGAGTGACGCCCAAACCATTCAGGATCAAACCAAATTTCGTGATTTAGCCAAAGAATACGCGCAGTTAGAACCAATCATCCAGTGCTATCAACGCTATTGCGATACACAATCAATCAAACAGCAGGCCGAACAATTAAGCACGGATCCCGATCCAGAATTAAAAACCATGGCACTGGAAGAAATTACCCAAGCCAAACAAACACTCACCACACTTGAACAAGAAATTCAAATCTTATTACGCCCCAAAAATCCAGAAGATGAACGCAATGTGTATCTTGAGATCCGAGCTGGTACCGGTGGAGATGAGGCAGCCATTTTTGTCGGCGATTTATTTCGCATGTACAGTCGCTACGCTGAACGACAACGCTGGCAAGTTGAAATCGTCAGCGCCAATCCAGGCGAGCACGGTGGTTATAAAGAAATGATCGCCAAAATTAGCGGACAAGCCGTTTATAGCTATTTGAAATTTGAATCCGGGGCACATCGCGTGCAACGTGTACCTGAAACTGAATCTCAGGGGCGCATTCACACATCAGCTTGTACCGTGGCCATCATGCCAGAGGTCGCTGAAATCGATGCGGTTGTCATTGGACAGGATGATTTGCGAATTGACACTTACCGTTCCTCTGGCGCTGGTGGCCAGCATGTTAACAAAACAGATTCCGCCATTCGGATCACCCACTTACCTACTGGTATTGTGGTTGAATGTCAGGATGAACGTTCACAACATAAAAACAGAGCCAAAGCATTGGCGTTATTACAATCCAAATTATTAGCCGAACAGCAAACCAAACAACGTCAAGAACAAGCTCAAAAACGCAAAAGTCTGGTGGGAACCGGTGATCGATCTGAACGAATCCGCACTTACAATTACCCACAAGGTCGAATCACCGATCACCGTATTCAGCTAACCTTATATAAACTCTCAGAAGCCATGGACGGTGATTTGGCACCCTTGATTGAACCGCTTATGCGTGAGCATCAAACCGAATTATTGGCTCAACTCAAACATGAGTGACCCATCTCCTCTTACTCTGCGCAACGCGTTGCAACAAAGCACAAATAAGTTAGCCTGCACCTCCCCCAGCGCACGCTTGGATAGTGAAATTTTACTTGCATACGTTCTACAAGTGAATCGCATATTCTTAATCACTCATGAACAACGTTTATTACAAAATAATGAGCTCAGCCAATTCAACCAATTGATTGAGCGACGTCACCAAGGAGAACCTATTGCTTACCTAATGGGTCAAAAAGACTTTTGGTCATTCACCTTAACTGTCACTCCTGACGTATTGATTCCACGTCCAGAAACAGAGCTTTTGGTTGAAACAGTGTTAGCATTGGATTTAGCACAAGACAGTCACATCCTTGAATTAGGAACAGGCAGTGGTGCGATTGCCATTGCTTTGGCATTAGAACGACCAAACTGGTCTATCACTGCAACCGATATCTCAACCGCGGCCTTAACCATTGCACAGACCAATGCCAAACGCTTACACCCACCCCATGATATCTGCTGGCGGCACAGTGATTGGTTTCGCGCTTTACCGCCAGCATCTTTTTCTCTGATTGTCAGCAATCCGCCTTACATCGCAGAGCAAGATCCGCATCTTAATCAAGGCGGTCTACCTTTTGAACCGCATTCACTGGCCTTGCGTGCTGGCGAAGATGGATTGCATGATTTAATCCAAATTATCCAGCACGCACCTTGTTGGTTAAAACCCAATGGGTATTTATGTTTAGAGCACGGTTATCAACAGGCACCTCATGTTCAACAATTCATGACAAAAATAGGCTTCCAAGCCATACAAACGCTTTCTGATTTAGCAGGCCACCCTAGAGTTACTTACGGTATTCTCGCTTCTGAATAATGGTTGAATCTTTTATAAGATGCAGGTATAAATAAAGCCTTATGGATTTACGCTACAGTTAAGTACTTACGAATGGGAGAACCAAACTTATGGCGACTAAAAAAACGAGTGCTAGGAAAGCAACCATGAAAAAAGCCTCAACAAAGGCAAGCACTGCGGCTAACAAAAAAACAGCCAGCAAAGCGATGAGTTCTCCTAAGAAAAAAACTGCTGCTGTCAAAACCTCCGCCGCTAAGAAAAAAACTGCTGCTGCCAAAACCTCCGCCGCTAAGAAAAAAACTGCTGCTGTCAAAACCTCCGCCGCTAAGAAAAAAACTGCTGCTGTCAAAACCTCCGCCGCTAAGAAAAAAACTGCTGCTGCCAAAACCTCCACTGCTAAGAAAAAAACTACAACAAAAAAAAGCGCGACCCCATCCAGCATAAAAAAAATGTCAACAACTTCAAGAGCCTCTGCTCACTCAACGACAACGATGAAAAAAACTTCTGTGAGTCCAAAAGCCGCAGCTAAGAAGAAAGCAACGGTTACTAAACTCACTAAAAAAGCCGTAACCAGTCGTAAACAACCGACGGTCACTCAAACTTCAACTAACATGAAAGGTGCTATTTTGAGCGAAACCATTCAAGCCCTGAGGTCATCAAACACGGATCTTAGCCATTTAATGGATATCGAACCCTATCAACCCAAGACGGGTGAAGAGTATATGAATACTCAACAACAAGAACATTTCATTACTATCTTACAATCTTGGAAAGCTTCTCTGATGCAAGAAGTTGATCGTACCGTTACCCACATGAAAGACGAAGCGGCCAATTTCCCCGACATCACTGATCGTGCCACTCAAGAAGAAGAATTTAACTTAGAATTACGTACCCGTGATCGTGAGCGCAAATTAATCAAAAAAATCGATGAAGCCTTGCAGCGCATCCAAGAACAAGAATTTGGCTATTGTGATGCTTGTGGTGTTGAAATTGGTATTCGACGATTGGAAGCACGTCCAACTGCAACCTTATGTATTGATTGCAAAACACTAGCAGAAATTAAAGAAAAACAAACGTTTTCTTAACTTGTTGGAGAATGCATTGTCAGCGAAAATCTTAGTCGTTGACGACGAAGTTCCTATTCGAGATATGGTGCGGTTTGCTTTGCAAACCGCAGGGTTTGAAGTCATGGAAGCCGACTGCGTCGCAACAGCACTAACTGCCATTCAGCGGTCACCACCTGATTTAATCTTGTTGGATTGGATGTTACCGGATACATCAGGTATTGATTTAATTCAACAACTAAAAGTTTCCCACCAATTCACAGCCATACCCATCATTATGTTGACAGCCAAGGCCGATGAAAATAATAAAGTTGTTGGTCTTGAAGCAGGTGCCGATGATTATGTGGTCAAACCATTTTCTCCTCGTGAATTAATTGCGAGAATTCAAACTGTATTACGACGCATTCAAGATACAAAGCAAGATGAGAAACCACTTACTAGCACGCTTGAATTAGGCTTAGTCAAGCTAGACTTGGATGCAAAACAAGTCTGGATCAATCATCAGAAAGTCAAAACAGGACCTATTGAATATAAATTATTTGAATTTTTCCTAAGTCATCCTGGTAAAGTATTTTCACGTCAATTTTTATTAGAAACCGTTTGGAAAAATATACATGTTACCGAGCGAACCGTCGATGTTCACATTCGTCATATTCGCAAACTACTAGCCAAACAACATTGTGATCATTACATTAGAACGGTGCGAAACTCTGGTTATTGTTTTGAAGTCAATCACTGATATGGATATGCTGTCTCACCTTGTCAAACAATTTGCCGATGGCATCTTAACTATCAACCAACAACATCAAATCACCGGTTGGCAAGCTGCTGCCAAAGAATTGTTTCATTTAGAAACCAAAGACAAAGGCAAACTTATTGATGATATTGTGGGACAACGAGACTTCATTAGCCAATTGGAAACGTATGGCCACCTTGAATTGACCCTCCCTTATCAACGTGGTAAACGAACCTTGATCATGGGTTTGTTAACACATGGTGATAATTATCAATTAATCGCCAGAGACATTACCGCCAGTCACGAGCTAGATAAACTACGCCAAGATTTTGTAGCAAATGTCTCTCACGAATTGCGTACCCCGTTAACCGTTGTGCATGGTTACATTGAAATGCTGCAAGATTTATATTTGGATCAAGATGAGCGATTACTCAAAATTCTACGCATCATTCAAACCCAAACAGATCGCATGAAAAATTTAGTCGAGGATTTACTGTTACTCTCCCGCTTAGAACACAAACCTATGAATCCATTGCAAAATCAAACTGTGGACGTATCAGACTTAATCAAAAATATTTGCCATGAGATGCAGCATCTGGTCAGCCAACAGCAGCATAATTTTATCACTGACATTACCCCTGACTTGAATTTACAAGGTGAGCCAACTGAATTGCGCAGTGCTTTTTCTAATTTAGTTTTAAACGCTGTTCGCTACACTCCCAAGGGTGGTACGATCACTGTTCGTTGGTTTGCTAATAATAAAGGAAAACATTTCGTAGTCAAAGATACAGGCATTGGGATCAGTCAAGAGCATATTCCACGCTTAACAGAACGTTTCTATCGCGTGGATAAAGGCCGCTCTCGCAACATCGGTGGCACCGGACTGGGCTTGGCAATCGTCAAACATGTCCTATTGCGCCATCAAGGGAAATTAACCATCACCAGTAAATTTAGTCAAGGCAGTCAATTCATGTGCTCTTTTCCGAAACAAAATTGATCGTCAATTATTAAAATCCACGTGCAGTACGAATTTTTTCATACGCTTTGCGGATCACCCGCGTTTTTTCTGTTGCAAAACTCACCATTTCATCCGGCAATTTTTTTCCCATCATTTTATCAGGGTGGTATTGACTGATTAACTTTCGATAAGCATTTTTTATTTGTGCGTTGGTCGCGGTCTCGGCAAGACCTAACACTTTAAACTCTGAATTCAATCCACTGTTTTGCGAAGAATAGTTAGTACGCTGATGTGACTGGTAAGATTTTTTCTGATGGGAATAAGAAGAACGATGCTGATACTGGGACTGTTGTTGACGTTGCTGCTGTTGATAATGCATATCGGCAATCAAAGGCTCAAATCCCAGTTGTCGACAAATGGACGCCAACACATTACGTTTTTTAAGTGAAAGCACTCCATCGCTCATTGCCACTTGATACTGCTGCTCAATAAAACTCTTTAATAATGATCGCTGGGTTTGACAACTGCTATGTAATTGTTGAACCGAACGATACAACTTAAATGAAGACTGTTTTCCACGATTGAAATCATCAATGGCTTGTTTCCTCTCTTGGCTATTCAGGCCCAAACTGCGCATGAGTCGATTGGCTGCTTCAATATTCGTTTCAGTCACCCGCCCATCTAATTTTGCCAAATGTCCCATCACTTGAAACAATGTTTGTAACCATAAGGAATGTACTGATTCATTGACACCACGTGAAGCTGCCTCGATTCCTAACAACCGATTTAATTTAAATCCACGATCAAATAAATTGCCCACCAGCAATCCAATTAATGCACCCGCAGGATTCCCCAGCAATAAGTAGCCGAAAATACTGCCAATGATTTTACCTACCCAGACCATAAGAAATTAGAAGATTACAAAATATGAGTGCATGTATAAAATTTAAGCTTATTTTAACTGAAATTCAATGTTATCAGTCATATTCCACTTTAAAACATTGTTTACCAAACCCTGTATCCAACCAAATTGTGTCAAATAATAGTTATTTGGCAAAAACACTTATTTTGAGCATTCTCTCCCCTTATCACCCATGTTATGATTCGTGCTTTATCATAGCATTACTTTGATATGATCCGCATTTTATATACTTTCTTACTGTACTGTTTATTGCCTGTTATTTTGTTACGATTGTGGTGGCGCTCACGCCACGTACCAACTTATGGTCAACGCATCAAAGAACGCTTTGGGTTTATACCAATCCCGACACATCCCATCGACATTTGGCTACACGCCGTCTCCGTTGGCGAAGTCATTGCCGCTTTGCCTCTGATCAAACAATTACAACAGCAAGATCCAACACTCACCATTGCCATGACCTGCATGACTCCGACCGGTTCACAACAAATTATTGAACGCCTGGGAAGTAGCGTGGTACATCATTATTTACCTTATGATTATCCTATGGCGATCAAACGCTTATTACGTCGCTGGTCACCTAAGTTATTGATCATTATGGAAACAGAAATGTGGCCGAATTTATTTCACTACACAGCCAAAAATCAAATTCCTATTTTATTAGCCAACGCTCGCTTATCACCAAAATCATATCGAGGATACCGCTGGATCCGCTATCTCACACGTCCCATGCTAGAAAAACTCTCCCTGCTTGCCGCCCAAGCACAGGCAGATGCCGATTACTATCGTCAATTGGGAGCGCCCTCACAAAAAATAGTTGTGGCCGGCAATATTAAGTTTGATCTCACCATTCCCACTGATTTGACCATCCGCGCCAAGCAATTGCGCTGTGTGTGGGGGGAGACACGCTCAGTCTGGATTGCCGCCAGTACACACACCGGTGAAGAAGAAAAAATCTTAACCGCTTTCACCCAGTTGAAATCATACATCCCCGATTTACTATTAATATTGGTTCCGCGACATCCTGAACGATTTCACGAAGTAACTCAGCTGTGTCAAACGCACCCGTGGCAAGTGGCAAACCGTAGTCAAATGAAAACACTCACACCAACCACCGATATTATGGTTGGCGACACCATGGGAGAATTAATGTTATTGTATGCTGCCAGTGATGTCGCTTTTGTTGGCGGCAGTTTGATAGCACATGGGGGACACAATTTATTAGAACCGGCGGCATTAAAATTGCCAGTGATCACTGGCCCACATACCTTTAACTTCACCGCCATTCATCAATTGTTAACACAAGCAAACGCTTTGTCTGTCGTAACAACTCCTGAGCAACTGATTGAAAATGTGCGTCAATTGATCACCGATGAAAACCAACGACAAACTCTGGGTACACGTGCTTGGCAGGTAGTGCGCGCCAACCAAGGCGCGCTTGCGCAACACATTCAGTTTATTCAGCATTTATTGCATTCACCGACGGCAGATTTTATCCGCCATGTACCCCACCGTTCCCGCATAATAAATTGAATTGTTATAACTCATAATGACTTTGAAATTTTCAAACGCTAAAAAGGCAGGGCCACCATGTGGTACCACAATAGCAGCGGATAAATTTTGATATGGTAAATGATCACCATCCATCAACCGCACACCCAACTCATCCCACTCACTGACTTGTTTTGTTTTATCTTTGCCTTCCAATCGTTTATCAAATTTAGCTGGTAATTTCACTTGTATTGCCCAAGGTTGTCCACTTTGCCATCCATTTTGCTTTAAATAATTGGCTATCGATGCAAATGCGTCGGCATGGCTAGTCCAAATATCCCTACGTCCATCACCTGTGTAATCCACCGCAAAGTTATGCCAACTGGAAGGCAGGAATTGAGGATGTCCGGACGCCCCCGCCCACTCGCCTTTGAATTTATCTTGCGTTACATGCCCATCATTTAAAATTTCCAAAGCATACAATAATTCTTGACGAAAAAATTGACTGCGGCGTGAATCATAAGCCAAGGTTGCCAATGATTTGATCACTGGAAAATTTCCCATGTAATGCCCATAACTGGTTTCCAATCCCCACAAAGAAGTGATGAAACAAGGGTCAACATCAAAGTCTTTTCCTACTTTCTCTAGCAACTTACGATATTTTTTATATTTTTTTTGGCCCAGTTGAATTCGATAACTATCGGCACGCGTATTACGATACTTGGTAAAGGTTAATCGCTTTTCTGGCTGGGTCCGATCAAACCGTAATACTTGTTGATTGGGTGTCAATCCAGAAAATACTTCATCAAACAATCCAGGATCAATGCCTTGCTCAATGGCTTCCACTCGCAAATCATTCACCCATTTCTGCCAACTTTGCTTCGCCCAACTACCGTGATTCATCAATAATAAACTGATGGTAAGACTGATCATTAGAATTTTTTTCATCACCGTCGCTCCCCAAGGTGAATATTTCAACAGCGGATATAAGAAAGTGTAGTCGATTCATTGAAAACAATGTCCTGTGACTAACCAAGATCGAGGGGCTTTAATTATTTCAGCAACGGGCAAAGGCTGACTGCCTGGCAATTGTATCTGTTGCAATTGCAAACATCCTGTGCCACACGCCACTATAATACCTGCGGTGCTTACGTGTAGAATTTCACCTGCTTTTGTAGTTTGCTGGTCAAGTGGCTGTGCTTGATAAATCCGTACGGTTTGACCGGCAATGTCACTGAAAGCCACCGGCCATGGGTTGAACGCTCTGATTTGACGATCAATTTGCTCAGCCGATTGACGCCAATCAATCCGTGCCATTTGTTTGGTAATTTTAGCCGCGTAAGTGGCTAATCGTTCCTCTTGCGCGTGAGCAACCAGCGCTTCCTTGCTCAATTGATCAATCACTTCTAACAAAATCGACGGTGCTAACTTCGCTAATTTATCATGCAATGTTTGTCCTATTTCCTGCGGCTCAATAGTGCAACGAACATCCGCCAACATCGCCCCGGTATCCAACCCTTCATCCATTTGCATAATGGTAATGCCGGTCTGTCTATCCCCAGCCAAAATAGCCGCTTGAATCGGCGCCGCACCGCGCCACCGAGGTAATAAGGATGCGTGCACGTTGATTGCACCCCATCGCGGCAGGGTCAACATGCTCGGAGGTAACAACAATCCATACGCCACCACCACCCATAAATCCGCTTCGTGTTGGGCAACCGTAGACTGTATCATTTCATCCGATAAACGAGTTGGCTGACAAACCGGTAATTGATACTGCAATGCCAATTGTTTCACCGCGCTGGCGGTTAACCGCCGCCCGCGACCGGCTGGACGATCCGGCTGTGTATAAACAGCCATAATTTGATGATCAGAATCAATGAGCGCCTGCAAACAAGGAACAGCAAAAGCGGGTGTTCCAGCAAAAACAATATTCATTGAGAATCTTGAGTGGATTGCTTGGTAATGAGACGATCCAATTTACCGATTTTCGCCAACATCCGTTCACGTTTTAATGTTGATAATCGATCCACGAAGACAATTCCATTTAAATGATCAATTTCATGCTGCAGACAATGACCGAACAAACCATCGCCCTCTAACTCAATGGGATTGCCAAACCGATCCAACGCCGCCACTTTCACCCATTCAGCTCGTTTAACCGTACCAATCATTTGATGCGGTACTGACAAACAACCGGCACTCATCCCTACTTCGCCTTTGCTATCGATAATTTTTGGATTAATGATCACATATTGATCAGCAGGTTGTTCTGAACCAACCACATCAATCACTGCCAGGCTTTTGGTGATACCAATTTGATTGGCGGCAAGTCCCACCCCAGGTGCGTGATACATTGTCTCAAACATATCATCAATCAATGTTTGCAGTGCATCATCAAACTCATCGGAAGTCACCGGATCACAAACCTGACGTAACCTTGGATCTGGAATAAAAATAATGTCACGAATTGCCATCTGGATGCCTTATTACCTTCTTTATTTTTAGGCATGGTAATTGCAGATTTTGCCTGTGTCAAAAAGTACGGTTTGACAAAACCAACCTAAAATCTTAGCATACCTCCTCTACACGCATCACTAACAAGGACGTTACGTTATGCCAACCAGCAATTCATTAACCTTGCACCAACTGGCCTTGTGGAATACCCCAGGCATTCACAGTTCATTGTTTAACATCCTCATTCAAAATCAACCGGATGCGACCATGTACTTTGATCGTCGTTACCTGTCTCGTAATCCACTCAATTTATCAGAAACTATTTTGCAAGCATTGGTGAAACCACCTTGGCGATTGCTTGAAAACATGTTGACTTGGGCTCAGCATCCCCAACACTACATTTTGACAGCCACCGATGATCGCTATCCCGCTCTGTTAAAAGAAATTCACGATTATCCAGCCATTTTAATTCTTGCAGGACGATTATCGTTGTGTCAATTACCCGCGTTAGCGATGGTTGGCAGCCGTCGACCAACCGCCATGGGTCAAGACAATGCTTTTCAATTTGCTCACACATTAGCCCAAGCCGGATTAACCATTGTCAGTGGCTTAGCGTTAGGTATCGATGCCGCCAGTCATCGCGGTGCTCTATCGGCCAATGCTCAAACCATTGCTGTTTTAGCCAATGGAATGGATGTCATTTACCCTCGCCAACACAAAACATTGCAACAAAAATTAATTGAAGAAGCCTTGGTGATTACCGAATTTCCACACACATGCCAACCCAAACGCTGGCATTTTCCCAGACGCAATCGTTTGATCAGTGGTTTGAGTCACGCCATCCTCATTGTTGAAGCAGCCAAACGCAGCGGTTCTTTAATCACAGCACAACACGCACTGGAACAAGGTCGTGATGTTTTTGCCCTTCCGGGTTCAATTCACAATCCTATGGCAAAAGGCTGTCATGCCTTGATCCGTCAAGGCGCCCAACTGGTGGAAACCACTCAAGACATTGTGGAAGAAATCCAATCGCAGCAAACATTACTCACCATTTCTCCCGTGAAAAAATCAGCAAATAAACTTGCCAAGCCGCTTAAAACCATATTAAATGCCGTGGATTATGAAACTACTGCCCTTGATTTAATCATCCACCGTAGTGGCTTTGACGCTGCACAAACGTCTGCTACGCTTACGGAATTAGAATTAATGGGCTTACTTGTGAGCACAGCAGAAGGTTATCTACGCACAGGATCATAGACATGTCGCAACACTTATTGATTGTCGAATCGCCCGCCAAAGCCAAAACCATTAAGAAATATTTGGGCAACCAATTTACCGTTATGGCTTCTTATGGTCACGTTCGCGATTTGTTACCGCAATCCGGCTCTGTTGACCCCAAAAATCATTTTGCGATGAATTACGACATTATTGAACGCAATGCACGCCACGTTGAAGCCATTGCCAAAAATCTACGCAAAGCCGACAGCCTTTATCTGGCGACTGACCCTGACCGCGAAGGAGAAGCTATTTCCTGGCACGTTCAACAACTTATGGAAGAGCGACAGTTACTAAACGGCAAACCGGTACATCGTGTGGTATTCCACGAAATCACCAAGTCTGCTGTTTCCCACGCCGTTGAAAATCCTCGTCAAATTTCCATGGATTTAGTCAATGCACAACAAGCCCGCCGCGCATTGGATTATTTAGTTGGCTTTAATTTATCACCATTATTGTGGCGTAAAATTCGTCGTGGCTTATCGGCTGGCCGCGTCCAAAGCCCAGCATTGCGGATGATTGTCGAACGTGAGGAAGAAATTGAGCGTTTCGTCTCTCAAGAATATTGGAGCATCAAAGCAGATTTAATTGCTAGCGACCAACCATTTATCGCTAAACTAACCCATTATCAAGGGGAAAAACTATCACAATTTAGCGTCACCAACGCCGAGCAAGCGCAATCGATTGAACATGAATTGAGTCAATTAGCCAACGGTCAATTGACTGTACAGCACATTGATAAAAAACAACGCAAACGCAATCCCGCTGCGCCCTTTATTACGTCAACGTTACAACAAGAAGCCGCGCGCAAATTAGGATTTACCGCCCGACGCACCATGATGGTCGCTCAACAATTGTATGAAGGCATTGAAATCGGCCAAGGCACGGTGGGGTTGATCACTTACATGCGTACCGACTCGGTGACACTAGCCAATCAAGCCATTGATGAAATCCGTGAATTAATCGCCAAACGCTATGGCAAAGAGAATCTCCCCTCTTCACCAAGGCGTTACAAAACCAAAGCCAAGAATGCCCAAGAAGCGCACGAAGCCATTCGACCTACGTCGATCATGCGCACGCCTACCCAACTCAAAGATCATCTAAGCGCAGAGCAATTGAAACTGTACGATTTAATTTGGAAGCGCACCGTCGCTTGCCAAATGATTCATGCCACCATTGACACCGTTGCCATTGATTTTATCTGTGGCAATGACAAAAACATTTTCCGAGCTAACGGTTCAACCATTGCCAATCCAGGATTTATCGCGGTGTATCAAGAAGGCCGAGACGATATCAAAACCGATACCACCGACGGTGGCATGTTACCGATCATGCAAGAAGGCCAAACCATTCCTCTGACCAAGTTGTATGGGGAACAACATTTTACTGAGCCACCGCCTCGTTACTCCGAAGCCAGCTTGGTCAAAGCCTTGGAAGAATATGGCATTGGTCGCCCTTCAACCTACGCATCGATCATTCAAACGTTGCAGCATCGTGAATACGTGGTGCTCGAGCAAAAGCGATTTATTCCTACCGATGTGGGCCGAGTAGTCAATCGCTTTTTGACTCAATATTTCACGCAATATGTGGATTACAATTTTACTGCCAATTTAGAAGATGCTTTGGATGCCATTTCCCGTGGGGAAAAACAATGGATCCCTGTACTCGATGATTTTTGGGATCCTTTTATCAACCAAGTAAAACAAATTGATCAGTCGGTGGATCGTAGTCAAGTGACGACTGAACAAATGGACGAAGCCTGCCCAAAATGTGGTAAACCTTTATCCATTCGCCTGGGCAAACGAGGTCGTTTCATCGGTTGTACTGGTTACCCAGATTGCGACTACACCTCCAATATTGGTGAACAAGCCAGCAACGAGCCACAAGTGATCGCCGATCGCAAATGTCCAAAATGCGAACACGACCTGGTGATCAAACACGGTCCTTACGGAAAATTCATTGGCTGTAGCAATTACCCTAACTGTAAATTTATCGAACCTTTCGAAAAACCCGAAGACACTGAAGTTCCCTGCCCCAAATGTCATCAAGGTAATTTACTCAAACGCAAATCACGCCGCGGCAAAATCTTTTACAGTTGCGCGACCTACCCCAAATGCGATTACGCCATTTGGAATCCCCCATTGGCCGAACCCTGTCCCAAATGCCAGTGGCCCATTCTCACACTAAAAACCACCAAACGTCACGGTGAACAAAAAGTTTGTCCGCAACCGGAGTGTAAATTTACTGAGAATGTGGCTGATTCGTCTTCTTGAGTCAGATCACTATAGTGATTCCCCAAATCCAATCGCTGCAATGAACAAAAGAAATTCGGAAATTAAGTATACTGTCCCCTGAATTACATTCTAAACAACAAACAAGTGACATTATTTCATTTGTTGTTTAGAATGAAAAACCTTAAGTGATTGCCTGAGAAATCAACTTCACACCATGCATTTTTATCTCAACACTTTCATACTCATCCATTCCATCGCCTTGCACATTTGGCGCTTAGCGCCATTTCATTCCAGTTAACATTTATTTTATCGATCCTTCATTTCATATAACTTTTACAGCAGGTTTCATGATGGCAACCATTTTGACCGGTGATCGTCCTACCGGCCCATTACATTTAGGACATTATATTGGTTCTTTACAAAACCGTATTCACTTACAACAGCAGCATCAACAATTTGTAATGATTGCTGATTTACAGGCAATGACAGACAATTTAGGCAACCCAAAAAAAATCCAGCAAAATATCATCGAAGTTATGTTAGATTATTTGGCTGTTGGAATTGAACCAGATAAAACGATCATCTTCCTTCAATCTCTCATCCCTGAGCTTGCGGAATTAGCATTTCATTACATGAATCTAGTCACTCTAGCCCGTCTGGAGCGCAACCCAACGGTGAAAAATGAAATCCAACTGCGTGGCTTCAAGCGTGATATTCCTGTTGGTTTTTATTGTTACCCAATCAGCCAAGCGGCTGACATTACTGCGTTCAAAGCCACACTC
>WLWR01000189.1 GCA_012103495.1 Legionellales bacterium | reverse complement strand
GCCAACCCCCCAGACCACTTATCCACCGCTATTGATCATTGATGATGCGCATGAATTACCAGTGACAACGCTGGATTTTTTAGTCATGCAAACCCAGCGCCCTACTCACGGAGTGACAGGATTACGATTCATGTTGTGTGGTGATGATTTATTGTTACAGAAATTGGCAGAATTGCCTATCTCTCATGAAACCTTAGCTCATCAATTTCATCAGTTGACGTTATCACCACTATCGTTGACAGAAATGATGGAATATCTCACCAAACGATTGTCACTCACACAACAATCATTATCATCAGCGCAATGGCATCAAATTCATCAACTTGCTGATGGTCATATAGAAACTATGTTGGTGTTGGCGAAAAAAATGCAACGAGATCGATTCGCTAACAAAATAACTTCGTTCAGGCGGGATAAAGTTTCATGGTGGCATTGGTTGATGATAGGGTTGTTTTTTATATTACTGACAGCGGTTTTGTGGTGGGGATATCAGGCTAACCAATTACCAGCGGCGGCGATAAAGTCAATTCCCTCACACTATCAATTGACCACGGCTCAATTGAAAAATATCCCAGCAACAGCTTTACCGGATGCAAACAATGAAACGATTTCTCACATGAATCGGCAGCCTGAATCCAAAGTGGATGAGAGTGAAGCAGCGATGCGCGCCAGGCAACAACAATTAGATTTGATTAAACAAGAATTGGCCTTGATTTTAATCGACCGAAAAATCAATTATGTGGATATTTCTAAAACTGGATTTTTAGCGATGAACCAAAAACATGCACAACGCGTGGGGTATAAAGAATCGATCTTACGTGCTATGGGGGAAGCTCAATTGATGCAAGCTCATTTAGCGATGGTGCAAACGAAGAAAAATGAAGTGGCGCAGCGGCCATCAGGGTACACCATTCAATTGTTGGCAACGCACAATGAACAGGCGTTGCTTGATTTTATTGTCCAGCATCAATTAGAAGAACAGACGCGCTATTTTGCGATGTTGCGTGAAGGAGAGCGTTGGTATGTATTAACGTTTGGGCAATACACCACCTTACAAGCAGCACAACGAGCACTCTCAACATTACCAGCGGCGTTGCGGGCTGCCAAACCGTGGCCTCGTTCACTAGCCAGTATTCAAGTGACCCATACCAAGAAGGAATAAATACCATGTTTGATCTTATAAATGATCGTTTATTAAAAGCGTTAAATCGACAGCCGGTGGATCGAACTCCGATTTGGATCATGCGACAAGCCGGTCGTTATCTACCGGAATATCGGGCCATCCGTGAAAAAGCAGGCGACTTTATGACGTTATGTCAAACGCCTGAATTGGCGTGCGAAGTCACATTGCAACCTTTGGAGCGATTTGACTTGGATGCGGCGATTTTATTTTCAGACATTTTAACTATTCCCGATGCTATGGGGTTGGGTTTGCATTTTATAGAAGGAAAAGGGCCGTGTTTTCATCAACCGATTCGACAGGCGCGTGACATTCAACAATTGGCCGTGCCCGACATGGAACAAGACTTAGGTTATGTGAGTGATGCTGTGCGTATGATACGGCAAGCATTGGCAGGAAAGGTTCCCTTGATTGGTTTTTCTGGTAGCCCCTGGACGTTGGCGTGTTATATGGTGGAAGGCAGTAGCAGCAAAGGTTTTGCTAAAACTAAATCACTGTCATACAGTGACCCCTATCTGATGCATCAATTATTAAGTATTTTGGCTCGTTCGGTTGTTGAGTATTTAAATGCCCAAATCAGTGCTGGTGTACAAGTGGTGATGTTGTTTGACAGTTGGGGCGGGATTTTAACCAGTGAAGCGTACCAACAATATTCTTTGGCATACATGCGTCAAATCATTGATGATTTGATTCCTGGTATTCCAGTGATTGTTTTTACCAAAGGGGCGGGCTTGTGGTTAGAGTCCATTTCACGAAGCGGTTGCCAAGCTATTGGCTTGGATTGGACGACCAATATTGGGGAAGCCCGCGTGCGAGTGGGGGAGCGTGTGGCATTGCAAGGGAATTTGGATCCTGTGATTTTGACGACCAATCCAGAAACGATTCAACGCGAAGCCTCCAGAGTTCTTCGCAGTTTTGGCGGGGGCAATGGCCATATTTTTAATTTAGGCCACGGAATTACCCCCGATGTTGATCCTGAACATGTGCAATGCTTGGTAGAAACAGTACACAATTATTCGTTAAGCGGACAACCGTAAGGTTCTGTTTCAGGCAATAATACCAATTGGCCAGCCAGTATTTGATTGAACGCCGAATCCACATAATTTTCAGCGCGTTGAATGTCGGTGACATCGGTTGATGCAATGCTGTCGATGGCGCCTTGGTAAACCAAAGTGCCTGAATGATCAATAATGCGAATTTCTGGGGTGGTGGTGATACCGTACAACTTTGCCAATTCGCCGCTTTCATCTAAAATCACCGCGGTAGGAATAGCGCTCATTTTGAAAAAATAATCGTTAGCTTGTTGGGCAGTCATATGACCTTCGGTACCAGGTTTGGTTGAAAGGATAGTGATCCAAGCGACGTTTAACGATTCATATTTTTTCTGCAACATTTGCATGGTACGACTTTGATAAAATTTGGTCACATAGGGGCAACTCAAGTCGGCCCACTCTAATACCACACTATTTCCTAAAAAGTCATTGAGATGGATGGTGTCATTTTGGGTGGTGGCGGCAGAAAACAGGGGTGCTGGTTGATTGAGCTGTGCCTCTGATGACCGCGTACCTTTGCCGCATCCTGCCAACAAACTAAATCCTAAGACGAGCATAAGTGCATATCGATACATAGTTTATCTCCTGAAAATTGCTGATTGATAGCACATCATACCGAGATGGGAAGGCGGGTCAATGGAATACTTAGGGAGATGAAAGGTGTAGTGTTCGGAATCTTAATTTATCGTGACCACATAGATATAGAATCGTTAGATGAGCTTGCTCTGATATAATAATTACTTAATCTACATGTGGTAAAGTTTCTTGGAAAATCAAACAGAGAGTCTGATTTTTTACTATATCAGAGCTTGGATTATTACGATTCTAAGTAAACGATAATACTAAAGACTATCCGTTATTAATAATAAAGAGGAAAAAAAATGCCTATTAATGATGCAGCTGCTCAAAAGAAACTTGGCGATTGGACGGTTCAAGATTATATTGGACGTAGTGGTTCGAACGAGCCCTCTGTTACTGAATACAAACCTAGTCTAGTTGATCAAATAAAATGGATACAAATTGTATACGAGTCGTA
>WLWR01000188.1 GCA_012103495.1 Legionellales bacterium | reverse complement strand
ATGTTGCCGCTACCACCGCGGAAATTTCATGCCCGGCGCCACTGATGGTATAAAATCCCTGCCCTCGTGCTGCTAACGTACGCGCCTGATAATCTAACAACCGCGAAGCCAACATACTACGAAACACTACTTGAAACATCTTCGATGATTCCACCAATGGTGTATTCACTTGCGGCATAGGCAATTGCGTGATGCAGCGCTGAAAATTTTCACGCAGCACGGCTTGACGATCGATATTAAAAGTCGTTGTGGACTTAGCCATGGTCATGACTTTTTATTATCCAGTCACCAACTGCTCTAGTTTTCTGGCAATCCGAATCGTTAAACATATTAATTTTTCGCATCATGCGCCACTTTCTCCCTAAGATGTTTGAATAGACTCGCTTAAAACTTCGGTAACCATTCGCCACAGTTGACACGAACAGTCATCTTTAATGCATCTTAAATAAAAATTATACTTCAAAATGCCCATATAGCTCTTTATCCGGCATTTTTTCAGCATAATTTTGATTCACTGCACGCTTAAAATTCGCATCTTGTAGGTTACAGCACTTTCCTAAAATAATGATCGAATATCCTGCATGTTTAAACCATCCTATCAAATCAGATTGAGTGACGACTTGAAAAGTTTTTTTACAGAATTTTCCTAAATAAGTGAACCTATTATAATAGTCCTTTCATTTATGTAAGGAACAGCGAATGTCCTATAGTGTTGAATTAAGATTAAAAGCGTTATCGTCTTATAAAAAAGGCCTGGGGAGTCAAAAGAAAATAGCGGCGATGTTTCAAATAGGCTGAGTACTTTTAAAGATGGGTGAAGAAGAAAAAGAACGGCAAGCCACTGACCCCTTCGACGGTTGGTTTAGGTTCGATCATTATTTTAGGAAAGTGCTGTAATGATATTCATTTAACAAAATACGCAGTTGTATAAAATATTTACTTATAAATCAACTATTAGGGCGTGTTGACTTAACTTTAACAAGACGCTGGTATTAAGTGCCAATCCAACTTAATTTGACATACGGACCGTGGTAACCAAAGGCTCCCAACCCATTGATTAAAGTAACCGGTGGCGCATAGGCTTGAGAACCTCTGACTGTTGACCAAAAATTAGTGGCTAAATAACCTGCCTCTAATTCAACTTGGTTATCCTCACTCCAATCTCGCGTATATCGCAAGCCAATCCGCCCTTCGGCATTGGGTGAAACTGTATTCGTACGAGTTCTAATCGAGTTTACAACCGCACGCTCCAACGTAATAGAATTGACAATTGCTGTTACGTTCTGTCGGTAATCCACTTCACCAAACAATGCGCCAACATAACCTAAGCCAACCAATGAAACACCACCACCCAAGTGATAGGCTCCCTCCATACCAACACGGGCGCCTAATCCATTAAATCGACTCAGTGTCTCAACGGTCGTCGCTACAAAAGGCGATGTCACAGGCTGTAACGCATTGGGCAATCGCAATGCTTTTGCATTCACTTTTAAATCACTTTCCACTCGTGCGTATTGAATCCCAGCAAAATGTCGAGTGGTTAGATTAGGTCCCCAAAAAGCTGTTTTACCAAAATCTAAGGCAACTAAGTTTTGTTCATTCACATCAGCCTCTGCCACAATCCCTTGTGGAAAAAGTTCCAGTGCTGGTGGTAACACTACGGAAGGAATCACTGGAATCAAACCGAAGGATGAAGGGATTTGTAAATCCTGTGATGCGCGTTTGCTGATTTTATCAATTCGGCGCCAACTCAGTAACAAATCATTCCCCTGGCCAAAGTGATAACCAACATTGATTTGGAATGCAAAAGTCCATTTATTTCGCAGATATTCTGTCCGATTCGTATTTTGTGCATAAGCGAGATCATCGCTGGTAGTCTGTACGTATAAAGCTTCAAATCCAAGCTGCCAACCTTCTTTGGCACAAGGAACAAGTACCTCTTGTTGACAACGGGGAGTTTCAAAATCAGCAGCCAAACTTTGGCAAGTGAACGCTACCATCATGACACTCACCATGCCGCATTGTTTAGCAATTCTCCGCATATCCATATCCTTCATCCTCTGGTTGCATCAAGATTTTTTGGATCCTTCGCATAGTAAGTGGACTGTCACAGTCGCCTGATCGATCATCAGTGTGCTTACTCTAATTCTTCTTGGTGGCTAAGCCTATCAAAAAAACCAAAGTCCGCCAATTGTTACGAGTATTTAAACCTCATGGAACGATTCACGTCATTTTAAATCTTGATAACCCACTGCAATCCCACAAAAAAGCCCTTGTGATCACAAAAATCACAAGGGCTTCAAATTAGCGTTACGCGGTTGAATTAAGCTAAGTCACCTTCCCAACGCAACCCTACGTAAAGTCCATGATAACCAAAATTATTCAAGTCACCAGGAATACCTAAATCTATTGGCATCGCTGGAAACTCAAGCAATTCACCATCGATATCATCACTGGTTTTTTGCAAAGAAAATGCCGTTGGGTTCAACATTGACTGTGGATACAAAACCCATTGATAGCCACCTTCAAAGATTAAATCGCCAGAAGCCAGTGGATGTGCATACTCAAACCCTAATTTCGCTTCCAATCCAGCCGTTAATGTTCTGGTTTTAGCATTTGGTATTGTGATATCAGCATTGACCGCGAACAATTGCATAGGGGATTGATTGCTAACAGTTAATTGCTCATTAATATTGATACGAGCAACGCCTTTACGAACTTGACTGCTAGAAGCTAATAAAGCAATGGCGGCTTTACCTACCAATGAAAAATTAGAATCACCGAGCTTATAAAATGTATCAAGCCCAAGACGAGGACCAATCCCATTAAATTTTTGTTCAAAATCAGCCGCACTGCTTTTCGTCGCGTTAAAATCTAGATTAATCGCCGAAAAATTTCTAGCTGCTGTTATGGTTGAATTGTAGTGAGAACGCTGACGCACGATGGATGCATATTGCAGCCCCACATGGAATCGAGTTTTTACCTGTTCACCCCAATATGCCATTTGACCAAATTCTAAATTCACCGCATTGAACGTTGATTTGACTCGCTCTGCTGAAGGAAATTTTGTCGGGAAATTGTTTGCAATGAGTTCCAAATCATCATGATCATCCTCATCTTCATCGCCATTATCCAGCAGCTCATCGGCAACCAACAAAGGACTATTCACTGGGAACACTGTGCGTCGACTGTTTTTAGAAAAATAAGTCCAATTGACAGTGACATCATGCCCATTACCAAAATAATAACCTGTCTCAACTCGAAACCCAGAAGCCCACCGTGATTGAGAATTCAAATCAGAA
>WLWR01000187.1 GCA_012103495.1 Legionellales bacterium | reverse complement strand
ACTGTCCCCCGATTTCACCCCGATTTCAATTAATATTTACTTAAGGATGATGTGATAAATTGTCTTTTTTTAATTATAAATAAATGGTTTCGGAGTATAGTTATGTCGTTAAGAGCTATGGGAGCTAAGAGCAGACAACAATTACATTTGCATGATAGATTATGTGTCTTGCCTGAGAACTTTGATGGCAAGATCGAGCAATTGAAAGAAAGTAAATTGGCAGCTTCTGGAGTCGATTGGGCTGGTAAAGTCCGAACCAATGAAGTATTCATCGTCATGAAGTTAGTTAATTCTCATAACAAAAAAACCAACTATGCATTATTACCTCTTTCTCAAGCAGAACCATCTTTAGAGATACAAGCTGTTGCCACACAAAACTCTGAATCCAAACAAGAAGTTTCCAGCCAAATAAGTGATCAGCTTCAAGAGCATAAGCAGGCGCATGCTAAGTTTTTGGTGACAAAGAAGGACTTAGAAGAACAAGGCATTCCATTGCCTGTATTTAGCCAAAGTAATAATGACATGTGGAATGGTGTTGCTTTTAGTGGTATTGGTGTTGCCGAGTTTGCTTGGATGGCACTGGATTTGAATATGGAAGGGATCGTTGGGGGAGCATCGCACTCTTTGATGACGGAAGTGCTCGGTAGTAATCTTATTAATTACTCCGCACTTGATGTCGGGTTTAATCTAGCGATTCCACTCATTGCTTTTGTAGGGTTATTGGCTTGGAACAAATTTAAAGAGGGAGAGATAAATCCTCAAGCTCTTATTCTTTCAGGACAGTTGTTTGGGAAAATGGCCGGTGCTGTATTAGGGTGGCAATTGGTTCATAATTTAATTGCCGAATTATCTTATCATTTAGTGTTGCAAGCGGGCTTGATTGGGCTTGGAACAGCCGTGGGTGTGACTGTCTTGAATTTTGTGACGACTCTTATAGGAGATTATTTGAATGCGCGTCGTGAAGCACAGTCGTTACCTGAAGATGAGCAGTCTGCTTATATCAATGAAAAAATGAGCGCATCGTTTAAAAGCTTTTTCAGTGAAGACACTGGACGCTTGGCTCTTGCCGCCGTTTTAGCTGGAGCCGTATGGTTTTTAATGGCTGCAGCAACAACAGCGTTAACGGCCGGTGTGCCTGTTGGGCTTGCTATCGCAATCTATTTAGTCGGTGCTGTGGTAACGGGTGTAATCAATGCTTCGATATTTAAGTATGTTGCGCAGCCTGTTTCCTCGGAAGCAGCGAAGCTGACCAAAGAAGCAAAAGGCTCATCATCCGGGTTTTTCTCAAGTCGTCCAAACAGCGATCAGGATGCTGACGGTGATTCAAATGAAGTTGCTTCTCTCCTACCCACAGAAGACACTGTTGCAGCGGCGGATGATCGATGGATGATTGAGATGATTCCTACTGGACAACAAGCCTCCGCTTCTCCTTAGAGGGTAAAAAACTAACGACACTATATCGCCTATCATCTGAACAATTTCACAACTTGCTCAGGTGATAGGTTTCTTGCAAACGTTACCTTTACTCCCATTCTCCACTTGGCAGCCGCAGACCAACCGACTAAACTCTAAAGCCGATCAGTAACCAGCGTAAGGAGAGCGGTGATGGTGAGGCACTTATTTTGGATCGTATCAATTTTGGTAGCCATTACGGTGGTTTGGATTGCCACGTATTGGCCACCCATTCTATATAGTTTGATCGGATTATTGCCACTGTTTTTAATCGGTGTTTATGATGTTATGCAGCGGCCAACCAATATTTTGCGTTTGTATCCGGTGGTGGGGCACTTGCGTTACTTATTACAAGACATTCGTCCGCAAATTCAACAATATTTTATTGAAACCAACCAAAGTGGTACCCCTTACAGTCGGGAAGTGCGTGAACTGGTCTATCAACGCGCCAGTCAAACTTTGGATAAATTACCGTTTGGTACGCAACGCGATGTGCATGCGATTGGGTTTGACGCCATCAATCATTCATTAGCACCTAAAGTGGTGCCAGCCAGTCAGGCACGTATCCAAGTCGGGGGGCCGCAATGTACCCAGCCGTATTTGGCATCGCGCTTGAATGTGTCGGCGATGAGTTTTGGTGCCATCAGCTCTCACGCAGTGCGTGCGCTAAATCGTGGTGCCAAAATAGGTGATTTTGCGCAAAACACCGGGGAGGGAGGCTTGAGTTCACATCACTTGGTGGAAGGGGGGGACATTATTTGGCAAATTGGCACCGGCTATTTTGGTTGTCGTTTGCCAAACGGTCATTTCGATGCGGCGCAATTTACAGAAAAAGCTCAATTGCCAGTGGTCAAAATGATTGAAATCAAATTGTCGCAAGGTGCTAAACCTGCACACGGTGGGATATTGCCCGCCGCTAAGATCAGTCCGGAAATTTCAAAAATTCGCGGGGCACCGATGGGTGAAGATTGCATTTCTCCTCCGGCGCACAGTGCGTTTGATTCACCGATTGGGTTATTGGAATTTGTACAGCGTTTGCGTGAATTAAGCGGTGGTAAACCGGTGGGATTTAAATTGTGCGTGGGGGTACGCGCTGAATTTTTAGGGATTTGCAAAGCCATGTTAAAAACAGGTATCTATCCAGATTTTATTACCATTGATGGTGCCGAAGGAGGAACGGGCGCCGCACCGGTGGAATTTACCGATTTTGTTGGCGTGCCATTAAATGATGGATTGGTGTTTGTTCGCAATGCGTTGGTGGGCACCAACACTCGCACACCGATTCGTTTGATCGCCAGTGGGAAAGTCATCACTGGTTTTGACATGGTGTGCAAAATGGCATTGGGGGCTGATATGTGCAACATTGCTCGTGGCATGATGTTTTCACTGGGTTGTGTGCAATCGCGCCGCTGTCATACCAATATGTGCCCAACCGGTGTGGCGACGCAAAAACCGGATCGGGTGTATGCGTTAAACATCGATGATAAAGCGCCGAAAGTAATGCACTTTCATCAAGCAACCATGGATAGTTTTTTGGAAGTGTTGGGAGCGGCAGGATTGGATAAAGTCGCCGATGTGACGCCGGGGCACATTTTTCGGCGTGTGGCGACCGCAATGGTCAAACATTACGATGAAATCTTTCCATTTTTACAGCCAGGCGAATTATTAGGGGATGACATTCCCGAATCTTTTCGGGATCATTGGCAGAACGCTAGTGCGGAGTATTTTTGCAAGACTTGAGGAGACGATAAATCATGCCTATCCAAACGATCAATCCTGCCACCGAACAACCGATTGCTACTTATGAGTGCATGTCAGCCGCACAAATCAATCAAATTATCACGCACACGCATCGCGCT
>WLWR01000004.1 GCA_012103495.1 Legionellales bacterium | reverse complement strand
TTTGTCAGTGATGATTTGATCGTTGGCAAGGCGATGGTGATTGTGTTGAGTTGGAATCAGCGTAACAAACAGGTTCGCTGGCAACGAACTGGGCAAAAAATTAAGTGAGCATGCAATTAACTTTATTACAGCGTAAACTGACTTATTCATTTGAAGATCCAAGACTACTCACGATGGCGTTGACCCATCGCAGTGTTCAGGGGAAAAACAATGAGCGCTTGGAATTTTTAGGTGATGCGCTGTTAAGTTTAATCATGGCTGATTCATTATATCGACAATTTCCAGAGGCCAGTGAAGGGCAGTTAAGTCAATTGCGCTCCTCACTGGTCAAAGGACATACCTTGGCGAACATTGGTCGCTCTTTGCAATTGAGTGAGCATTTGGTCATGGGGCCTGGTGAATATAAAACAGGCGGTCATCAACGCAGTTCAACGTTAGCCGATGCGGTAGAAGCGATTTTGGCGGCGATTTATTTGGATAGTGGACTTGCTGCATGCCAACAGGTGGTGCAGCATTTATTTGCCACTTATTTTCAAGCGCTGTCACTTGATCCGGTGGGATTGAAAGATGCAAAATCGCAATTGCAAGAATGGTTGCAAGCCAAACAGTGGTCACTGCCAGTTTACACGGTATTGGAAGTGACCGGACAAGCACATGAACGAGTGTTCACTGTCACGTGTCAAGTGGTGCAATGGGAGCACACTGTTCAAGGCGTGGGGGCCAGTCGTCGTAAAGCTGAGCAAGCCGCCGCCAGTCAATTATTAACCGAGTTAAAATGTCATTATGAATGAAGCTTCGTCTGTATCAACCGTGTGTGGATTCATCGCCATTATTGGTCGTCCCAATGTTGGTAAATCTACCTTGCTCAATCAATTAATTCGGCAAAAAATCAGCATTACTTCACGCAAAGCACAAACCACACGCCATCAAATCATTGGCATCGACACGCAAGCGCATCATCAACTTATTTACATCGATACACCTGGCTTACATCAAGTTGGTAAGCGTGCGTTGAACCGCTATATGAATCGCACAGCCATTCAAGTATTAAGAGCTGTGGATGTGATTGTGGTGGTGATTGAAGCGTTGAAATGGCAGGCAGAAGATGAGTGGGTCATTCGACAATTAACCCATGTGACCTGCCCAGTTATTTTAGCGGTGAATAAAATTGATCAAGTGAAAGATAAAGCAACCTTGTTGCCATTTATCGATCAAATCAGTCGACAATATGCCTTTAGCAGCATCATTCCAATTTCAGCTCAGGGTAATATCCAATTGGATGTTTTACGCCAAACCATCATCCCTGAGTTACCCTCGGGACCTTTCTTGTATGCAGCAGATCAAATAACAGACCGCAGTCAGACATTTTTAATCAGTGAAATTATTCGTGAACAATTATTTCGATTGTTAGGGGATGAGTTACCTTATTCAGTGACTGTCGTGATTGAACAGTTTGAACAACAAGCACAATTAACCAAAATTTCCGGATTGATTTTGGTGGATAAACCCAATCATAAACAAATGATCATTGGCCATAAAGGACAAAAGTTAAAACAAGTAGGGCAACGCGCGCGTGAACAATTGGAAACATTATTAGCGAGCAAAGTGTATTTGCAATTGTGGGTGAAGGTAAAATCTGGGTGGTCGGACAATGCGACATTGTTGACGGAATTAGGATATACCAATCAATGAGCTCTCTCACTCCAGCTTGGGTTTTGCATCAGCGGGACTATCGTAACACCAGCGCATTGGTGGATGTATTTTGTCATACACGTGGGTGCTTACGAGTAGTGGCCAAAGGGGTAAAGCGCAAACCCTGGCGCCATTGGTTACGTCCGTTTACCGCTGTGCAAATTGATACGGTCGGACAAGGTGATTTATTCACGTTGACCGATGTAGAGCCTCGCACGGAATGGTTTAACTTACCTGTCAGCCGATATTATTGTGGATTTTATTTGAATGAATTACTCTTGCGAGCGTTGCCCAAACAAGAAGCTCATCCAGATGTTTTTGTTTTGTATGAATATACGTTGCAACAGTTAGCAACTTTAGCACCGTTGGAGTTGTGTTTACGACAATTTGAATGGCAATTGCTGCAAATCTTAGGTTATGGGGTCGATTTTGTTGAAGCACAGACGAGACAACCACTGCAGCCACAATGGGAATATGTGTTCCAAGTGGATGAAGGATTTGTCAGGGCGGTAGGTGATGAGAGTAATCGATTTAAAGGCGCGGATTTATTAACGTTCGCTCAAGGCCATGGGTCATTGGTATTGCCGGTGGCTAAACGATTGATGCGCTTAGCATTAATTTCTATTATCGGTGATAAACCATTAATGAGCCGACAATTGTTTGTTGGTAGTGAATAAAAGATCACGAGGAGTTTGATGATGTCAACGGCAGCAGTATTACTAGGGGTCAATATTGATCACATTGCAACCATTCGTCAGGCCAGAGGAACGCGCTACCCGGATCCGATTCAAGCGGCTATTGATGCTGAACAAGCTGGAGCGGATGGTATCACCGTGCATTTGCGCGAAGACCGACGTCATATTCAAGAACGTGATGTGACATTGCTCAATGATATTTTGCAAACTCGCATGAATTTAGAAATGGCTGTAACCGATGATATGTTGATGATTGCTCAGCGCATAAAACCAGTGCACTGTTGTTTGGTGCCAGAGCATCGTGCTGAATTGACCACTGAAGGTGGCTTGAATGTGAAGGGTCATTTAGCCGATATTACGCAAATGTGCTATCGGTTGACGGCAATTGGCAGCCAAGTATCATTGTTTATTGACCCAGATGTTGAGCAAATTGACGCTGCTAAAAAAACAGGAGCCCCCGTTGTTGAATTGCATACCGGCGCGTATGCCGATGCTGCCACACCCGCCCAGCAGACTCAAGAATTGCAGCGCATTGTTCACGCTGCTCATTATGCGCATGAACAAGGTTTTATTGTGAATGCCGGACATGGGTTGCATTTTCATAATGTGACTGCCATTGCCACAATCCCTGTGATTCATGAATTGAATATTGGTCACGCATTGATTGCCAGAGCGTTGTTTACCGGTTTAGGGCGTGCTGTGACGGATATGAAGAATTTGCTGTGCCAAGCTAGGGGTGCCTAGTTGACCAACCGTGAACAAAGTTTGTAACGTCAAGATGGGTATTTATTAGCCGTCTTGACGGCTACCTGTTATTTGAATGGATAATATTTCCTCTAAGGGTAAGCCAGTGGCTTTAGCAATGATTTCAACAGGGAGCCCCATGGTTAACATTCGTTCGGCCGTTTGAGTTGCTTGAGTTTGAATTCCTTCTTGTCTTCCTTCTTGTCTTCCTTCTTGGATTCCTCGTTGTTCAAATCGCTGAGCCAGTGTCATCAATTGTTCCTCCAATGGTGTGTCAAAATGTTTTTCAATTAACTTTTGATATTCTAGGGGATCTCCGTCACCTTTGACAATGATAAAGTCGAGCACTTCAATGACATAAGCTATTTTTCCACGCTGTGCTAACTGATTTAAAGTAGGAAAAATTCGTTCCAACTCTGGCAAGGTACAGCGTGCGGTCACATGATGCATGGCTGAACCAAAGGTACTTGACCATGGGTGGTTGGCCAATTCAAATTCATTGACAGGTTGTGGATGAATCAATTGCGCAGGTTTTAAAAAATAACGGTCAATCAATTCTGTTGGTGCATCAATTAACGATTGAAGATCCAATGAATATTTCCAGCGATTTTTAGCTGGATAAAATATCAGTGGGTAAATTAAGGGTAATTTCTTACTATCTGGATGTTGACGATGATGAAACTCCCAAATTCTCACTAAATAATTAAGCAAGCGTAAGGGTAACCATCGATCTGGCTGGGTCTGATGTTCACACAGTAGATATAAGTACAATGAATGTTCTTGCCAAGCGGTTTGATATAAAACATCAACTTCTTTTTTACGATAATGACGATCAACAAAAGTATTCTGCATCAGGGTTAATTCTTCTAAATTAACATGCTGTTGTAAAGTGGATGGCAAATGGTGCTGTAAAAAATCTTTTGCAGCTTGTGGGTGTTGCAGCATGTTTTTAAAAAACTTATCGGATACTTGATGTGGGCTCGTTTGGCAAGGCTGAGTATCTTCAATCATTCGGATTCATCAACAGCAACATTTTAATCCAACCACTGTACAAAGTTTTCTAATTAATTGCATCCGTAAAAAAGACGGAAACTGTTAGTGTGATTGTAATTTGTATGGATCCCTTCGGTTTTATATCCATCGTCTTTGAAGATGCAAAATTGAGGAAGGTTAAATCAGCGGTTGGGAAACAAAAAGAGATCAAGGCGGTTGGCGCCGCCTTGATGAATTTAAATTCTGTTGATTAAATTGTGAAGATCGTATCCAGTTAGTCACGACCGCTGAATGCGGCAAATAGGTTTAACAAGCTGAGGAATAAATTGTAAATAGATACATACAAGGTGATGGTTGCCATAATGTAGTTGCGTTCACCACCGTGAATGATGGCACTGGTTTGAAATAAAATAAGGCCAGAAGAAATCAAAGCAAATGCGGCAGACACTGCCAATTGCAAGCCTGGAATGGCTAAGAAAAAACTAGCAATCATTGCTAAAAATGCAACGATAATACCAACGAATAAGAAACCAGATAAATAACTGAAGTCTTTGCGGGAGGTCATGACATAACCAGACAAAGCAAAGAAAATAATGCCAGTAGCACCCAAAGCGGTCATGATTAATTCACTGCCATTACTAAAGGCGGTAAGATAATAAGACAATAAAGGACCCATAATGTAGCCCATGAATCCAGTAAAAGCGAAGGTGCAAACCAATCCCAAAGCACTGTTGCGCATCGCTTGTGTTAAAAATAATAAACCGTACATGCCGACAATGGCCAAGATAGGATTTAATGGCGTTGCCTGGGTGAAAATAGCAAGACCGGCGGTCAAAGCGCTGAACAATAAGGTCATGCCCAACAATAAATAAGTATTACGCAGCACTTTGTTGATTTCAATAACGCTTGCCGCACCGCGTTGGACATTAAGCTGATTCATGAGACTGTTTCTCCAATGTAATGGTTAAATTAATCGATAAGTTTAGCATATATACCCATTTCACACCAAGATGCGAATTTTAATTACCTACGGAGTGACATCTTTTTTTGAAATGGATAATGGAGGGTAAGAACTTGAATTTTCAATTGTAAAAAAAAAATAATTGCGCTACTCTTTGCCCCCTTGTTGGAGAGGTGGCAGAGCGGTCGAATGCGGCGGTCTTGAAAACCGTTGAGGGGTATCCCCCCTCCCAGGGTTCGAATCCCTGCCTCTCCGCCAATATCTATGAATTTTAAGCTTTCATCGAGTGGTGTCTTTCTATCTGCATCGTAGCTGAAGCTGCGAATTTTAAACGTGCCTTGATCGGCATGTTGCGCCGCTTCTCAAAAAAAATCTTCGAATGAGCCTGGCGAATTTTTCAATCAAAATCTTGTCAGCTATCACCGCGTGCAGGCTTAAAATACCACCTGCGACAAAAATCAAACGCAAGTAGAATTTATAGCTTGACATGGGGTGGGATACTCCCTTCGCTCTTTTGGGAGTATCCGCTATTGTGCTTCCCAGTGACCGTGCTACGATATCACTGGTTTTCTCAAACAGATATCAGTTTGATTTGGGATGATCGGTAATTCTCAATAGTTAGGAGTTCAAGCATTGACGAATATTTTGTTGGTTGACCAACAACAGATGGTTTGCCAGGCAATGGATCTGTTACTCAAAAAGCACAAACTTCGTGTCATCGCAAGTGTGTTCACAGGACAGCAAGCATTGTCATGGATTACTGATCATCCAATCAACAGTGTCATTGTTAATTGCCCATTGCCAGATGTGGATGATGTGGTAGCCATTCGCCAATGGCTGCAAGTCAAACCAACGTTGGGTATCATTGGCATGAGTCAAACGATTGTGCCCGCACAAGTCACACAATTGTTGCAAATAGGGATCAAAGGGTATGTCAGTCAATGTTCACCTATCAAGGAGTTGCTGCATGCCATTGAACAAGTGGCTAAAAACGAGGTGTATTTGTGCCCACTGGTTGCGCATAAAATTGCTTTGCATAAGACCACCAATCAGGATCCCACTGCTTTGTTGTTGGATTTGTCCGAACGGGAGCGAGAGGTCATGCAATTGATTGTGCAAGGCCAGTCGGTGGCTGAGATTGCTGCTAAATTATTTATTAGCGCTAAAACAGTGTGTAGCTATCGATACCGATTGTTTGCTAAAGTAGGTGTTAAAAATGATGTGGAATTAACGCGTTTTGCACTCCAGCATCAATGGGTGACTCATTTAATCTAAACCAGTGCTATGTCTGAATCCGACCTTACACAAACCCTTTCTCAATTGCCAGATCGTCCTGGCGTATACCAAATGCTGGATGCTGATCGACGGGTGATTTATGTGGGTAAAGCGCGCAACTTAAAAAAACGAGTGCGCTCGTACTTTACTAAGCAAGTGGTCAATCCGCGAATTCATTCATTGGTGAAGCACATCCATCATATTGAAGTGATGGTCACCCGCAGTGAAAATGAAGCATTACTATTGGAAAGTAATTTAATAAAAAAATTAAAACCCAAATACAATATTTACTTTCGTGATGATAAAAGTTATCCCTACATTCGTATTTCTGATGATCCAGTGTTTGCACGGGTCGATTTGTATCGTGGCAATCGTCAACAACCCGGTGAATATTACGGTCCGTATCCAAATGTGGGTGCGGTACGTCAAACATTGAGTTTATTACAGAAAATTTTTAAAGTACGCTCATGTCAAGATGGTTTTTTTCGCAACCGCACTCGGCCATGCTTGCAATATCAAATTAAACGATGCTCTGCCCCGTGTGTTCAATACATTAAACCGGCTGATTATCAAGCGGCAATTCGTCATGTGCGATTATTTTTGCAAGGTAAAGATCAACAAGTGATCCAGGAGTTGATTGATCAAATGCAGCAAGCCAGTGATCAATTGAATTTTGAGTTAGCAGCCAAGTTACGTGATCAAATCACCAGTTTGCGTCACATCAAACAACAGCAATTTATCACTGGTAGCCAAGGCGATGTTGATGTGATGGCGGTCGCCATGGAGCAGGGCATCGCTTGTGTGCATTGGTTGGCTGTGCGTGCTGGTCAAGTATTAGCAGGTAAAGCATGGTTTCCCAAAGCCCCCCCCGACAGCGATGCTGCGGATATTTTAGCCGCGTTTATTACTCAACATTACTGGGTCACCTTGCATGCCGAGCAAATTCCCAGCGTGATTATTACCAATTTGGCATTGCCTGAGGTTCAATGGTTGAGCGATGCACTCAGTGAACAGTTAGGAAAAAAAGTTCAAGTGGTACATCGTGTCAGTGGTCAGCGAGCGCACTGGGTCAAATTAGCCAATACCAATGCACAGGTAGCGTTAACCCATCGATTGGCTGGACAACAGGATTTAACTCAAAGGCAACAACAATTGAAACAAGCTCTGGGATTATCCAGTATTCCCCAGCGCATCGAGTGTTTTGACGCCAGCCACACAGCAGGCCAAGCAACCATAGTTGCCTGTATAGTGTTTGATCAAAGTGGTGCAGTGAAAAATGATTATCGAAGGTTCAATATTACCGGCATCACGCCTGGCGATGATTATGGGGCGTTGCGCCAAGCGTTGATCCGCCGATACACGCGCTTGAAAGCCGCTGAAACTAAGTTACCCGATTTGGTGATCATCGATGGGGGCAAAGCACAATTAGCCGTGGCGGAACAAGTCTTTGAACAATTGCAAATCAGTGGCGTCCAATTGTTAGCGATTGCTAAAGGCAGCAGTCGTAAGCCGGGGTTGGAAACCTTGTATTTACCTGAAAAACATGAAGGCTTGTATTTACCCGCTGATTCACCCGCATTGCATGGTTTGCAACAAATTCGAGATGAGGCGCATCGATTTGCTATTACCGGTCATCGACAGCAGCGGGCCAAACAACAGTTACGCTCAGTTTTAGAAACCATCCCCGGGGTTGGTAAAAAACGCCGGCAAGCCTTGTTGCAATATTTTGGTGGTTTGCAAGCCATTGAGCAAGCCAATGTTGAGGAATTGGCGGCCGTTGCTGGGATTAGTGTGGCACTTGCTCAGCGTATTCGGCAATATTTAGATGAACAGTTCCAATAATCGTCTGATATTGGTTCAATGCTGGTGTTAAGTAAAAAGATACTTTTGGTTCACTAGAGCAGTTTTTCTTATGGCTGATTGTCTTTTTTACGATCTGATTTTTCACCAATTTTTTTGCCTGCATAAGCACCCACACCTGCACCAATGATAGAGCCTACACCGTCACCGGCTAAATAACCTAGCCCCGCGCCACCGGCCGCACCTAATACCGTTCCTGTATCACTGCCTGAGACGTTACTGCAACCTAGCATACTGATAGAAACATAAGTGATAACTGTGAGTAGAGCGATTGTTTTAGTTGCATTATTCATAATTAAACTCGCACACAAATATTTATCTTTAAGTTTAGAAGATTTATCTATACCCATTCAATACACGCTTAAAATTCGCAGCTGCAAGTGGAATGGGTATAGATAACTTTTAAAGCACAGCATGGATGGCTATCTGAACATTTTGAAGTATGATTTTCATCCAAGATACGTCAAAGAGGGCTTTTCGTGTTAACGGTGATGAAATAGTTACCTTGGGGATTTGTAAATTTCTGCTAGAATATCGACTTTATTTGACTGACGTATGATGTTTTTATGGAATTAGCTGCCATTCAACTTGCTGGATTTAAGTCGTTTGTTGATCCGATTAAAATCGTCTTTCCCAACCGCTTGACTGCTATTGTCGGTCCCAATGGGTGTGGTAAATCCAATGTGATCGATGCGGTGCGTTGGGTCATGGGGGAGAGTTCAGCTCGCAATTTGCGTGGTGAATCGATGGATGATGTTATTTTCAACGGATCGGTTGAGCGTTCCCCAGTGGGCCAAGCCAGTGTCGAATTGCAATTTAACAACTGCTTGGGCAAGCTCTCCGGCGAATATGCCAATTATCATGAAATTGCCATCAAACGTGTAGTCAATCGCGACGGCCAGTCGCAATTTTTTCTCAATGGTGCTCGTTGCCGTCGCAAAGACATTACCCATATTTTTCTGGGTACGGGTCTTGGTCCACGCAGCTATTCAATTATTGAGCAAGGCATGATCAGCCGAGTGATTGAGGCCAAGCCAGAAGAATTGCGTGCTTATTTAGAAGAAGCTGCTGGAATTTCCAAATACAAAGAGCGCCGACGAGAAACGGAAAATCGCATCAAACACACCCAAGAGAATTTACAGCGGGTAGTAGATATTTTGCAAGAATTGGAACAACAATTGACAAAATTGCAGCGCCAAGCCAAAGCTGCGCAGCATTACAAAGTATTGCGTGAACAAGAACGGCTAGCCAAGGCGCAATGGCAAGCATTGCGCCATCAAACGTTACAAACTCAATTAACGCAGCAGCAACAACAATTACAGCAACATACGGTGACTCAAGAGGAGCATCAGGCTGGTTTGACCCAACTAACAACCCAAATGGAACAATTACAGCAACAACATACCCAACAACACGATGCCTGGCAAAACGAGCAACAGAAATTTTATCAGCTAGGACATGAAATCACTCGTTTAGAACAAGTGATTGAACATCAACAGCAACGTCAGCAACAATTACAACACGATATTGCCCAGGTTGAGGCAGAACTTGCCATCGCCAAGCAAGACTTGGTCGAAGATCAACACCAAGTGACCCAATTAACCAACTTGATTGATCAAATTACACCACACACGCAGCAACAGTTGCAGCAAGTACAGCAACATGAACAAGTGGTTGCTGATCAAGAAGAAGCGCTCACCGATTGGCAAACACAATGGGAGACATTCCAACAGCTACACGCGCGTGCCAATGAGACGGCCCAAGTGGCACAGACCACTATTCAACATATTGAGCAGCGCATTGAGCAATTGCACACCCGTATCCAAGCGTTACAAACCGAACAAAACCAGGAACAATTGACCGAGTTGAGCCAAGCCATAGAAACCAGTCAAGCACAAATTGACCATCATCAGCAACAACACTCGAACTACTTGGATCAAATTACCCAAACCAAGCAACAGATTCAGCAGCAAAAACACGCGCATCAGCAAATTCATCATCAATTAGACGAAGTGAAGCGTCAACGACAAACATGGCATGGAGAACAAACTTCATTGCAATTGCTGCAAGACGCGGCACTGGGTCGACAAGACGAAGCATCACAACACTGGTTGGTGCAACATCAATTGGATCATCAACAGCGATTAGCTGAAGTAATTGATGTGATTCCTGGTTGGGAAGTTGCGGTTGAAACGGTGCTGGGACGTGATTTACAAGCCATTTGTATTGACGATGTGCCGACTGTCGCCGGATGGGTTGAACAAATGACTCATGGACAGTGGCAATTTATTGATCCTTCGCAAACATCGGCAACCGATGTCACAACGGCCACTGCTTCCCCAACATTGGCTAGCCAAGTGAAAGGCTTGCCAATCGATGTGATGGTTGAGTTAGACCAGGTGTATTTGGCTGAAGACTTATCAACGGCGTTACGAATTCGTACTGAATTAACTCCGACTCAATCGGTGGTCACACGCCAAGGCCTTTGGTTGAGCACGCATTGGATTCGAGTGAATCGAGCCGCCGATGATGCAGCGGGTGGGGTGTTACAACGCAAGGTCCGTTTGGCTGAATTGACGGAGCAGTTGATCGTTAACCAAACACAAATCACACAATTGCAACAGCAATTGACTCGAGGTGAACAACAACTCACCGATTTAGAACAACAAGCCGATACCTATCAGCAACAAGCCCAGCAAGCCAATCGCAGGCTTACTCAAGCGCAAGCACAATTGCAAATTGATCAACAACGCCATCAGCAAGTTGTGCAACGCTCAGAAAAAATTCAGCAAGAATTACAAACGTTGCAACAACAAGTAGATGAACAACAACAACAATTACAACAAACACGCTATAAATGGCAGCAAGCATTAACTGCCTTGGAACAGCAAGCCGATGAGCGGCAAACACGACTGGATCAACAACAAACCATCAAAAGCAAACTGAGTCAAGCGCGTGAGTTGAGTCATGAAGCGCGTGAGCAGTATCATCAATTGCAAGTACAATTACAATCTGCACAGTCACAGCGTCAGGGCTTGCAAGAACATCGGCAACGTGCACAACAACGCATTGAGCAATTGCAACAACGCTTGCAGCAGTGGCAACAAGCGTTAACTCAAGTCATGGATCCTGATCAACAACAGCAACAACAGTTGCAACAACAATTGGGTTTGAAAGCCGTTGCTGAACAGCAAATGAATGAAGCAAAAAACCAATTGGATAGATTGGCACATCAATTAACTGAATATCAACAACAACATCATGATGCAGAACAAGCGTTGCACAGTGTGGTTGAGCAAGTACAACAATGCCAATTGAGTATGCAAGAAGCCAAAGTGCGCGCAGCAACCATCCATGAAGCCATCACCGAGGCGGGGTTTTGTGTGGCCACCGTAGTTGAACAATTGCCCGATGGATTCACTGAGAATGAATGCCAGCAGACCATTGAACAATTAGAGCGGCAAATTCAACGCTTGGGCGCTATTAATTTAGCCGCTATCGATGAATGTCAGACCGCGGCTGAGCGACATACTTATTTAACCAGCCAACACCAAGACTTAACTGAAGCGTTAACCACCTTACAACAAGCCATTCATAAAATTGATAAAGAAACACGTGAACGATTCAAAGATACTTTTGATCGAGTGGATCAATCGTTCCGCCAATTGTTTCCGCAGTTGTTTGGGGGTGGCCAAGCGTATTTGCAATTGACGAGCGATGATTTACTCGACAGTGGGGTGAATGTGATTGCGCAACCGCCGGGTAAACGCAATACCTCAATTCATTTATTATCCGGCGGTGAGAAGGCAATGACTGCGGTGGCGTTGGTATTTGCTATTTTCCAATTAAATCCATCGCCATTTTGTTTGTTGGATGAAGTCGATGCGCCATTGGATGATGCCAATGTTGCACGATTTTGTGCTTTGGTGAAGCAAATGTCAGCGCAAGTACAGTTTATTTTCATCACGCATAATAAGGTTACTATGGAATTGGCAGATTATTTGTCTGGTGTTACTATGCGTGAATTGGGCGTGTCTACCATTGTCTCGGTGGATGTCAGCGAAGCCGTCGCATTGGCAGAGCAACAAGCAGCATAAGGGGAATAATCATGTTAACGGTGGGTAAATTGGTTGTGATTGGATTGATCATAGGCGTGATTGGTTTGGTCGTCGGTGCATTGATTCGCATGCGTCAAGAACGTCAACAACAGGATTTATATACAGAACCGGATTTGGGGGATATGCATGATTTATTGGTGGATGATGAAGCGGTGGCGGTGCGTCAAGTGACATCATCTTCGATGAAGGCAGACGAGGTTGTGACTGATGGAATTGACTCTGAGTCAGTAATTGTTCAAGACAATCTACCCCTCAATGAAACGCCCACTGAATCGTCCGTTTCAAACATCATTGCCTTGAATGTGTTTGCGCGTAATGAGCAGCAATTTGCTGGGTATGAATTGTTACAAGCATTGTTGGCAAATGGTTTTCGCTTTGGCGAAATGGATATTTTCCATCGTTACCAACACGATCATGGGCAAGGGCCTATTTTATTCAGTTTGGCATGTGCCACTGAGCCAGGTACGTTCGACATGCAAAACATGGGTTCATTTGCTTGCCAAGGGTTATTGATTTTTATGGAATTATCTGGTCATGCACAAATCGATGAGGAACGGTTTGAATTGTTGCTGAGTGTGGTAAAACAATTGGCGGAAGAATTAAATGCGATGGTGATGGATCATAAACGTACACCGCTGGTCGAAAATCGAATCACTCAATACAGAAATCGCGTTCGTTTGCAAAGTGAAGTGGCTTAATCTGGCGTAGCTGCTGTATACAATTGGGGATTTAACTGAGGATCATTGTACATTTTGCATTGATAATAGATGTGAAAGCTACGACGTTTAGCAATAACCTCGTCAATCAATTGTTGCAAACATTGCTGTAAATCAGTCAATTGCTGATGAATGCGATCCAATTTTAATTGGCACTGATCAAGGTGCGATTGTTCAACATCCTTTCGTTGTGTTTGCTCGGCCATATGGTAATCTTTCAATGCTAAAATGGATAATCGATCGATCATCATCCCTGGGGTTTCCGAATTAAACGGGCAATCAGCTTGAGCGGGTTGCAACTGTTGATACAAAAATTGATCCATGGCTTCCATTAAATTATTGCGTTGTTGATTGTGATGATCAATATTGCGTTTGGCGTGATACACGTATTCAAAACCTTGATCATCACGTCGGGCTTTGTCTTCTTCATGCCACAGTTGAAAATTGTGCAAATGATTTTGCGCGACCAACGCTAGCCAGCCAGTCTGACCGACCGTCGGTGGTGATTGATGCCAATCTAACGTAAGCTGACGGTGTAGTTTAACAATGGTAGTGGGATTAATCATCATAGCGATTTACTCTGGTTGGTTGAGTCATTAAGTCCCATTTTCCAAAATTTT
The DNA here is from genome assembly GCA_012103495.1 of Legionellales bacterium. GTDB lineage: Bacteria > Pseudomonadota > Gammaproteobacteria > WLWR01 > WLWR01 > WLWR01. Next base: position 9,192 of record WLWR01000004.1, on the reverse strand, counting down.
AAATCTTGGTGAATGGATAGTTCAAACATCAACGTAGCTTAGGTAAATGCTAGGATTGGATCAAGGATAATTTTTGCGGTAAATTTCAATTTTTTTCAGGTATTCTCATGACAGCCACTGACATTGAACAACAGATTAACCAGTTGCGTCGCCAAATCAACGATTACAATTATCGGTATTATGTATTGGATGCACCGAGCATTTTGGATGCTGAATATGATCGGCTGTTTATGCAATTGCAGCAATTAGAGCAAGCTCACCCTGAATCGATTACTCCGGATTCACCCACCCAGCGAGTTGGTGCGCAACCCTCAACAGCATTTCAATCAGTTACTCATACTGTTCCAATGCTCTCATTGAACAATGCATTTAGTGAGACGGAAGTATTGGCTTTTGGCAAGCGCATTCGTGATCGATTACACGATACGGACGATTTGGCATTTGTGTGTGAACCTAAATTAGATGGATTAGCGGTCAGCATTACCTATCGGCAAGGCCAATTTTACCAGGCGGCCACACGTGGTGATGGGATGAATGGTGAAGATGTTACCGCGAATGTGAAAACCATTGAAGCCATTCCATTGCAATTGCGCACGCAAGATTTTCCCACCGTGTTGGAAGTGCGTGGGGAAGTGTTCATGCCCAAAGCAGGATTTATCAAACTCAATGAACAAGCCGAGCAAGCTGGGGAAAAAATCTTTGCCAACCCACGCAATGCGGCTGCGGGTAGTCTGCGGCAATTGGATCCCAACATCACGGCACACAGACCGTTGAATTTTTATGCGTATGCCGTTGGTCAGGTGCAAGGCTACTGTTTGCCAGATACGCATCATGCGATCTTGCAACAATTGCAACAGTGGGGATTTCCTGTATGCAGTGAAAATCGAGTCGCCATTAATGAAATGGCATGCCTCGCATTTCATGCCGAAATATTAGCCAAACGAGCCAGCTTACCCTATGAAGTGGATGGCGTGGTGTACAAAGTTGACGCGTTGGCCTTGCAGCAACAGCTGGGGTTTGTGTCACGCGCTCCACGTTGGGCATTGGCACATAAATTTCCAGCACAAGAGGAAATCACTACGGTAAATTCAGTGGAATTTCAAGTCGGACGGACCGGTGCTCTCACACCGGTTGCACGACTTAAGCCGGTGGTGGTAGGTGGTGTTACAGTCAGCAATGCCACATTGCACAATATGAATGAAATTGCACGTAAAGACATTCGCGTAGGAGATCAGGTGATTGTACGACGGGCTGGCGATGTGATCCCAGAAGTCGTCGCGGTGCTCAAAGAGCGGCGACCGGCACACACCCAAGCGATTGTATTGCCAAGGCAATGTCCTGTGTGTGGTTCCGACGTTTTGCATTTACCAGCAGAAGCTGTCGCACGCTGCGTGGGTGGATTGGCGTGTTCAGCGCAATTGAAACAGCGGATTAAACATTTTGCTGCAAGACGAGCGATGGACATTGAAGGATTGGGGGATAAGTTGGTTGATCAATTGGTGGATCGGCAGTTGCTGCATTCCATCGCTGATGTTTACCAGTTACCACTCACAGCGTTGATGCAATTGGAACGCATGGGGGAAAAATCAGCAACCAATTTATTGACGGCATTGGAACACAGCAAATCCACCACCTTGGCTCGATTTTTATTTGCGTTGGGCATTCGCGAAGTGGGGGAAACCACAGCACAGGTATTGGCGCAACATTTTAGCGACTTAACCACACTTAGCCAAGCAGATGAAGAGGCATTGCAACAAATAGATGATGTGGGGCCGGTGGTCGCAACGCAAGTCGTAGGTTTTTTTCACGAACCGCACAATCAAGCGGTGATTGAGCAATTGTTAAAGTATGGTGTGCATTGGCCTCAACCAGCACCGATGGATCAAAGCGCACAACCGCTGGCCGAGCAACGATTTGTATTAACTGGCACCTTGGAAGGCATGAGTCGTGAACAAGCCAAAGCGGCATTGATAGCGTTGGGGGCCAAAGTCAGTGGCAGTGTGTCCAGCCAAACCAATTTTGTAGTGGCCGGTCGTGATCCAGGCAGTAAATTGATAAAAGCTCAAGCATTGGGCGTTCGTGTACTAACAGAGCATCAATTGAATGATTTATTGGCTCAGTTGGCGATGGATGATTGATAGATTGCGCCGTTTGGATTGAAAAAAACCGCAGGACTCGCCGAGCTCATTCGAGGATTTTTTTCATCAGAAACGGCGCAAAATGCCGTCCCATGCGCGCTTAAAATTCGCAGCTGCAAGTACGATGGCTATAGAGGACAATATTCAGACACTTTCTCATTTCACTTGCCTTAATATTTCCTTAATAGTTAAATAGTAACCTATTAAAAACATTGTGAATTTGGTTGTTTGATTCATATGGCAAAATCAAAAATTACAGTAAACATTGAAAACTATCATCATCTACAATGTAGCCATCTTCGTGTTACCTTGAACAACCAAGATGATGGTACTTTTTATTGCATTGATCGTTCAAAAAAACCAAGTGAGAAGAAAAGGGAGTCAAAAGGTTGGAGGAAATTTGATAACAGCCGTGAAACGCAAGCCAATACCGTTTGCACATTTGTTATTGAAGCGGATCCTAGCGAGATTGAAAATAAATGGAAAGCGTATTACGAAAAGAATCCTACTCACTTGCTTAGTAATAATTGTGCTGCAGCGGTACAATGGTTTTTGACAACTTTTACAAGCATTCCACACCCACAATTAACAAATTCTTTGCGGTTGAATTATCTTAGCCTAGGGTTCTTTTGGCCAAGTGCTGTTCCATGTCCTGTAACATTGCCAGGGTTGATCATATCCAATGTTGAATTTCATTTGGAAATAAAAAAAAGACTCACAGCAATCATGAAAAACTCTGATTCATTGACTCAATCTTGTCAACAGTTACAACAGTGCATCAAACGCTCGCGGTTCGCTATGATAGTCACCGCTTCAATAGGCGCTACATCGATTTTTGGCTTGCTGGTTGCAACGAATATTTTAACCTGTGGCATTGCCATAGCAGGTACCACATCAATTTTTGGTTTGTTAATCGCAACCAGTGTTTTAACCAGTGGTATTGCCACCGCAGCAATTTTTATAAGTATGTATGCATTTTCAAAAGCCTACAATACTTGGTCCATACACAGTGAACTTTTACAACAGTTATCTACTGAGTTTACTGATAATTCTAGCATTCTGTTGGCAGACACACGGGAATCTAAACTGATTAATTTTAGCCCGAACATGTAAATTTATAAGTTACATGCAGATATTTTCTGAAATGATCAGACTGTTTGAAGTTTTGCTGTCATCTACATTTTCTACTACAGGCTTTTCGTTACTGTGAGGTTTGGAAAATAAACCATGCTGGTTAATGACTTTTATTTTATTTGTGGGTTTTGCTTTGTTAAGAATCCAATAATTCATTGCTGAAATAATTATAACTGTTACTACAATCGCAGCAACAGGGGGAATCAATCCTGCTAAAGCCGTCATTAAAAGTGGAACTAAACAATGGATACCTCCGGTTACAACCCCGATACCAAACAATTTCAAATTATCTTGATTCATAAAGTCAGTTGCAGCTTGTTTACAACCTCTCCAGAAAGCTATTACAATATTTTCATGTGGTTCTGGCGCTTTAGCAGCTTTGAATCCTTCCTTTAACGTCATGAATAAAAAATTGGCTACAATCAATCCCATTCCTGTCAATGCACCACTGAGCAAACAATGAATAGCGATCTGGCTTATAGATTCCAAGCTCCATTCAAACACAATTTTGACAAGAGAGTTGGCAAAATTATTGCCAATCATCATACCGCGCATTTGCATATTGAAGCTTATAAGATCCTCACGATCTTCACTCGTGAAGGTGAAAGATCCATGTTTATAAAATCGATACCCGAATAAGATAGCACTGGAGATAATCGGCGCAAATATCGTAACTAAGCTATCTAAAGGTGTCAGTAATTCTAATTTGGGAACTGGAAAGTTATCAGCTGAATAGTCATAACTATCTGCTGCTTTGACGGCAGTCGTCCAAATAGCATATAAGCTGCTCGTTGCAATGACCCAACTTTGCCACATTTCCTTGTTGGAGCGATAGGCGTTGATTTTAATTTCCGCTGCTTCTAATTGTGTTTTTGTAATGTAGTCAATCATTGCAGGTGGGTTGTTATACTGTTGCAGAGCGGTATCAGTCCATATAATTGCGCGATTAGCACCATTTTTTCGATACCAACTGATAGAATAATTGTTGGGTATAAACTCATCATGCTCAGATGAGACATCGGCATTCATTGAGCTGTCTTCGAAGTTGCGATTCTCAATTTGGTCAACTAATTTTTTTGAATCAACTTCATTTAATATCAATGCCTCATCAAAAAGTTCATGACTCATTACATCATTTGAAGTTTTAAGATCTTTACTTAATAAAGCCACACTATATAAAACACATTGAAATTTAGGTTGAGATTATCAGGATTAGATTAACAAAATATTAATTAATACTTTTATCCCGTATCAAGTTTTATCCCCGTTAGTGATTTCTATCCTAGGCAAAGATTAAAAGGGCTGATAAGGGAAAATTTAATGTTTTCTTAAGCAATTAATGATATTTTAGGGAGCTTCCTATGATAGAGATATAATAAATCATTTATGAAGATAGTAAATAAAGAACTGCTGTTAACATCGGCACGATCGGTTTATTTAAGCTACGCTGCCTTACACTTCTTCAAAACAAGGTCATTGAATGAGGGAAAAAGTCTTTTTAACTCATGTCTTGATATCATTAAGGAGCGTGAAGAATCCAAGTCAACATCTAATGCTCCCGATTCAATAATCATTGATGGGCAATTATATAAACTCACTATCAACGCAACTGATAATGATTCATTTCAAGTGACGCTTGAAGCTAATTCTGAGAGTAAATCATCGGACTCTGACCATGAATCGCTGGTAAAAAAAATTAGAGATTATTCTGATTGCGAGGTAGCTGAATTACTAGCATCACAACCACTTACTATCAAAAGAACACCCTCCGGGCAGTACACAGCCACCAATCAGTTGATGGGGCACACCATTGGCGGGCCTGGTAAAATTGATTTATACACCACACACTTGGTGACTTTGCACAATATCATTACCAAAATAGATTCTGAAGAAGATATCACTAACTTGCTGGTCGCCTTAGCAACTGGATCGGGCAAAACCTATGTTCAAGCACTTTGGATGTTAGTTTTAACAACATCGGGTAATCATGGGGTGTTTGCTATTCCTGATAAATTGGTTAAGCAATTCCAAGATGATTTGAGGCGATTGTTGCCGGATGCTTTGGTCGATGGGATTGATGTTATTCGGGAAGATGATGATCATTCGGATCACCTGTTGAATTCGCTATCCGAAAAAACTGCATCAGCAAAACTGATCGTTGCTTCCAGTGAACGCTTATTAGATGGTCACTATCAAAAATTGTTGAACGCCGATTCAGAGCGGATCTTTTTAAGTTTTGATGAACAACACTTAATCATGCAAACTGAGCGACGTCGAGTTCGCTTACTTGAATTATCAAAAAAAAGGCTGTCAATGTTCTTAACAGCCACCCCCAATGAAGAAACGTATAAATTATCTGGTTGCCGACCGGTTGCCATTATGTCCAGCGGTCAAAAACAAGAAGCTGGGCAGGGACAATTTCCTGAATTGTATATGAGACAAGCGCGTAATATGGGTGATCGAAATAAGCTACGAACCTATCGTTTTTGGCGCAGTGAGTTTTGGCGTAATTTGAAAAATAGTCTGTTGCTTAAAGTCATGGGAACTATTGAACCTGATCGAAGCTCAGCGGCGAGTAGCATGGTTGAAACACTGCCTTTTCATATTCAAAAAAATCAGCAAAACATGTCCGATAGTACCTCTTCCTTGCGATGGGGAATGGAAGTACCGGCTGCGCGTAAAATATTATGTCTCATTGAGGATGGCAACAAAGGAAATGAATCTCTGATTAATTTGTGTTACGCACTTGGATTGAAAGTGAGTGACATAAGGAAGCAATTAAAAATTCAAAGAAGCAGGGCATATAAAGTAGAGACGGATCTGGAGGTGCAGATAGATAAGTTAAAGCGTCGGGAGCAGCTTCGCAATGTTTATGTCGATGGAAATGTTCGTGATCGAGAAGAGGTTGAAGATTTTCTTGAATTTCCACCGATAGAATGGCATGTGACTGAGTGTGACAAACAAGCAAGGGAACAACAACTTGGAGAAGATATTTCAGCGATACAGTCAGATGATACTTCATCGCATCAAGCAAAACAAAGTGAAGATAAAAAAGAAAATGATGAAGTGGCTCGATTACAGACTCATCTATCAAAGACAAGTCTTTTACAACATTTAAAGAGCAGCATATTTCATAATTTAATTGAATATGTCTTGATGGACATTACAGAATTGGATGAGATAGATCACAATCAATTACGCAAGAAGAATTTTGATATTTTTTATCAAATGGTCATCGATAAGTATGAACAAAGAAACATAGACTATTATCAGAAAAAATTGGCAGGGAAAATAGGTGCACAAACACTTGAGAGAATTACCTTGATAAAGGATATCAGTGAATTGCTTACCTTTTTATCTAATGAAATTCAAATCTTGATACGATCTGACAGGGAACAAGATTTGAAGGATTTTATTGATAATTGGCCATTAAGTGGGAATCAACAATTTAAAACATTGAAAGAGCCTGAGAGTTGTAGCTCAAAAATCCAAGAAAACGAGTTCATAAAAAGATTTGCTGCCTATGCTGATAAGTACGCAATGGTAGCAGTCATGACGAACATGGGAGATTCAGAAACTCCAATTGCTGATTCACAGCCGTTTGCCGGAATGATAGAAGACAATTATCGATTGTACGATGAAGACACCGGTATCTTATCAGAGCGTGCTAAACAGCGACCGCATACCTCATTAGAAACATTGAATCCAGAAATTAGAGAAACAGCATTTAGACCAGATTATCTTAGTGGACTTTCAGAAGAAACATGTGATGTATTGTTTCGCTTAGGCTTCATTGGTATGTATGTGAGCAATAAAAAAACAGAAGGGTTTAATGACCCACATTTACATACCGTGATCAGTATTGCTGAACAAACTGCTAGCAGTACCAACAATCCAAGTAAAGCGGTTCAAGGAATGGGACGTAACCGTGGTTTAGATGATCAGATAAAACCTGCTTATTTTCAATTCAGTGGGCGAGACGAAAAGCCCATATTCAATCTCCATAATTTAAAGCTCAATGATTATTATCCACGTTTATTTAGAGCAAGAAAACGCCATAATAAGCATGCTCTTAAACAAATTGGAAAAGAAGTTGAACAAAAGATAATGGTATGGATTGATCAACATTTGAAAAAGGATCAAACCTTAGATCCTGAGCATCTCAAGCGACAGGTTTTGAAATATGTAACCAAAGCATTGCGTGAAATTAACAATCAAAATGGGCATCGGATTAAATACAGTCGAGTGCACTTAGCCAAAGTAATTAAATATACCATGCAGAAGATTGATAAAACCATTGATCGGTTAAAACACCCTCATCGATTGTCATTGATGGCACGAAGCTTGGGAAGTGTGCTGTATTTCATGAGTTATTGTCGGTATTCATTGAAGCGAATATTTCCCACATTAAAACTCATTTATCATTCTTGGGCTAGAAAAATTAATACTGTGAGTGATCAATTAAAAAGGATAAAAGCACAATTAGCTGGGCGACAACCACAAGCGATGGAAGATAGACAATTTCAACGAGCTATAGACACAGTTTATACCAAAATCATTCGTAAACTTTCATTCAAAGAAGTGACGAAATACTCACTTTCAATGTTGGAGATTAAACATTGGTTATTCAGTAGAATATCACCCAGCGCTCTTGAAACATTGATTGCGAAAGATTTAGAGTATTATTTAAAAACTGACGTTGTTGAAAAACTTAAAGACTGTCAGAAAGAAGCTTGGGTCCCATTGATTTTAAAAATGATCACTGATGAAAAGAAATCTCTGGTTGAGCAAAAACTGAGTGAGTGTCCCAAATTACTCAGTTATATTCATGTGAATCAAACATTACTTAGCGATATTTTTACTGGAGAAAGTGCCAACAGTCGACAAGCATTGTTACTGTTTTTACAGAAAATATCAGGACTTGAAACATTGACAATCGATGGTATGGTTGATTATCCATCGCTAGAAGCAGTGCTGGTAATAAATGATTTTGAGGATAAATTGAAGACACTGGAGGGTCAAAAGCAGCTAGTTGATCACTCTCTGAAAGTAATGTTGACTGATAGCGATTATACTCAAGTGGCCAACTATTTGGCGGTCGATCGCAATTTCAATGACTTTATTGGTCACATTATTTCAGCAGACAGGAGGTTAAATTCAAATGGCAGCATGGAAACAATTAACTTGTTACTTCCAGATTCTCTGCGCTCGATACCTGATTTTGCAGACTTAAAGACTTTAGATGAACGGATGATAGCATCTGAAAAAATATCAAAAGATGAGGACTCAGAAAAATCATTAGAATCGGCAAGAGTGATTGATTTAATTAGCGAGCGGTGCATGCCTATTTTGTTGAATAAAGATTTTGTGACAGCGGTGGATAATTTAACTGGCTTTTTGAATAAAGCAGATCTAACCATTTTGCTGGGCATGTGGCATGCAGAGTGTAAAAATTCTATGGAAGCAGATTTGCAGAAGGTTTTTGCATCATGGAGTAGTGTAGATTCAATCGAATACTATTCACAAGTAGAAGCAACAGCCTCTCAATTAATACAATTTATTCAATGCATCAAGCGTCAAGATAAACAAACACTTCGAGATGTTTTTTTCAAATTGCCGACTGATGAGTTTTCTATAAGTCAAGTAAATGGATTAGCAAACTCACCAGACATAGCTACAAAGACTATTTTAATTACAACTGCACAATTAGAAGCATTAGGAACAACTGAAGTTACTTTACTTACTTTAGCTGGTGGTACTGGAGATGGAGAGTACTTACAATTAATAAGTGCATCGATATTAGCAGGTGGAGGTACTATTGGTGCTAGTTATACTTGGGATGCAGCTGGTGCTTTTATATCTTGGAGTGATACATCAACAAATCATAAGATAATTATACCTCAATTAGAACTACCCAACG
>WLWR01000186.1 GCA_012103495.1 Legionellales bacterium | reverse complement strand
ATCACCATCCACCGGGTAAAACGTTTGGTATTTGAACAAAACAAATGGTTGGCATTGTCCATTCCTGCGATGTTTACATTGTTGATTTTAGCGGCACTGGATCAGGTGGATTTGATCATGGTGGAAATTTTAGATCCTGATGAAGATGCGGTTGGGTTATTCGCCGCGGCCATTCAAATTGCCAGTTGGTTTTTTCTATTGGGTAGCACGTTAGGCTTGATTTTAATGCCATTTATTGGACAGGCGAAATCTTTATTCCTCCGGCGACGTTTGTTGCGGTGGTACACCCATGGCTTTGCCTGGCCAGCGCTGATTTTATTGGGGCTTTGCATCGTATTTGGTAAGACCATTCTGGGATGGTTTGGGCCAGCCTATCCAGTTGCGTATCACGCATTTGTTATTTTAGGGCTTGGTGCTTTCTTTCATCAAATGTTTTACTGTGGAATGCTATTTCTGTTACTGTACGGTTACGAGAAATTATTTCTGATCTTAAACGTGAGTATCATTGGTTTGGACATTGGTTTGAATGCCGTGTTAATTCCTAAATTCAGCATCATTGGGGCGGCAATTGCCAGCAGCATTAGTTTTGTATTATTAGCGCTGATTGTTGCGGTAGTGGTGCGATTTCAATTTCGGTTGCATGTGATTCAGCTATGAGGGTAGGGCGCGGGCAGGAAGCCACCATGCAGCGACTTTCACTTGACGCTCCTATCTTAGCGGTTGATGAGTTAGCGGTGACGCTTCATACCGAAGCTGCCAGCGTGCGTGCTCTTGATACGGTGACATTGCAAATTCACGCCGGACAAGTGTATGCCTTACTGGGTGAGTCTGGCTGTGGTAAATCAATGACAGCCTTATCGATCATGCAATTGTTGCCTCCCAGTGCTCGTGTGGGAGTAAACAGTCAGATTTTATTAGGGCAGCAAGATTTATTGCAATTATCGCCTGCTCAAATGCGCTTGATTCGTGGGCGTGATATGGCAATGATTTTTCAAGAACCGATGACTGCTTTAAATCCAGTCTTGACGGTGGCTCAACAATTAAAAGAAGTTTTGCAACAAGCGCATGGATTGTGGCAAACACCACGCATGGATGGGTTACTGTCTTTATTGGCGCAAGTTGGATTGCCCAATGCCGAACATTGGTTGACGGCTTATCCGCATCAATTGTCCGGTGGTATGAAACAGCGAGTTATGATTGCGATGGCTTTGGCTGGACAACCGAAGTTGTTAATTGCTGATGAACCAACCACGGCGTTGGATGCCACCATTCAAGCACAAATTTTAGAATTGCTACAGCACTTACAACAGCAACGGCAGATGGCCATGTTATTCATTACCCATGATCTCAATGTCGTGCGCCGTATGGCTGATCAGGTGGGCGTCATGTATGCCGGTCATTTGGTTGAGCAGGCGTCGCTAAGTGATTTTTTGCAGCAACCGGCACATCCCTATAGTCGTCAATTGTTTGCATCCTTACCGACTCTGGATAAACGTCATCAATGGTTGAATGTGATCAAAGGTAATGTGCCAATGTTGACGCAACCGTTTGTCGGTTGTCGCTTTGCCAGTCGTTGCCCATGGGTGATGCCGGTGTGTCAAACTCAAGCGCCACCATGGTATGAGCAAAGCAAATCGCATTGGGTGCGTTGTCATTTATTTGATCCTGCGGGTGATCAGCCGGTGATGATGGAAAATCACATTGAACCATCCCATTTAAAAAGCCAAACGTTCACAGAACAACCGGTGTTACGGGTTGAGCAATTGCGGGTGTATTTTCCAATTCGCAAAGGTATATTCAAACGCACCGTTGGCTATATCAAAGCGGTGGATGGCATTGATTTCATTTTGCGTCAAGGAGAAACTTTAGCATTGGTGGGTGAGTCAGGCAGTGGCAAAACCACCACTGGGCGTGGCATTTTGCAATTGGTGCCTCTCACCCAAGGATCCGTTTATTATCAAAACCAGGATGTTTCTCAACTGCGTGGAACCAAACTGCATTGGCTACGTCGACAAGTGCAAATGGTGATGCAGGATCCTTTTTCCTCGATGAATCCGCGATTGTTGATTGAACAAATCATTGCCGAAGGGATGGATGCACATCGATTGTATCTGGACAAAACCGTGCGACGACAACGATTGCATGAATTATTGGATCAAGTCGGGTTAGCCAAAACCAGTTTGCAGCGTTACCCTCATGAATTCTCCGGTGGTCAGCGGCAACGTATTGCCATTGCTAGAGCGTTGGCGGTTAATCCGCAATTGATTATTTGCGATGAACCAACCAGCGCATTGGATGTTTCGGTGCAAGCACAAATTTTAAATTTACTGGCACAATTGCAACAGGAATTGGGATTGACGTATTTATTTATTACTCATAATTTAAACGTGGTTGGCTATCTTGCTGATCGCGTCGCGGTGATGCAGGCAGGACGTTTGGTAGAAGAAGGTCTCACGCAACAAATTCTTACCCAACCTCAGCATCACTATACTCAGCAATTAATTCAAGCGGTTCTGTAGCAATGCAGGGTTGATACCAAGCTACTCTCATCGATCAATTGGATGATACAATAGTTTGATCATGCAAAAAGGTAATGATTTGCTCTAATGGAATGTCTTGTGTTTGAGCTTGGCTGCGCGCTTTGTATTCCACTTGTTGCTGATCCAAACCGCGTTCACTAAGTACCAATCGATGCGGAATACCAATCAAATCGTGATCGGCAAACAAGACACCAGCACGTTCATTGCGATCTTCAAACAAGACACTAAAGCCAGCTTTCAACAAAGCTTGGTACAAATCTTCACACGCTTGTTGCAACCGCTCAGATTTAGCCATGTTTACTGGAATGAGACTAATTTGAAACGGGGCCATGCTTGCCGGCCAAATAATGCCACGTGCATCGTGATGTTGTTCAATTGTTGCGGCGACAATGCGAGAAATACCCAAACCATAGCAACCCATTTGCAACGGTTGCGCGCGACCTTGTTCATTCAGTACCGTGGCATTCATCGCAATGGAATATTTATCGCCCAACTGGAAAATATGGGCCACTTCAATGCCGCGACATTGTTGTAAGACGCCGTGCCCATCAGGGCTGAGATCGCCGGCGATGACATTGCGTAAATCAACGATGGATGGCAATGGGACATCGCGTTCCCAATTGACTCCTTGATAATGATGCCCTTGCTGATTAGCACCACATACAAAATCACTCAATACTGCGGCACTGCGATCTACCAACATGGGAATTGACAATTGCATCGGTCCTAAAAAGCCAATTTGACACCCGAGTGTTGTTTCAATGTCACTGGGATTGGC
>WLWR01000185.1 GCA_012103495.1 Legionellales bacterium | reverse complement strand
ACGCTTCCCGCCTTGGACATCCCCGCATTGGCAGTCGAACTCATTCATTGTTATTCGCTTATTCATGATGATTTACCTGCCATGGACGATGATTCATTACGTCGTGGCCAGCCGGCTTGCCACATTGCCTTTGACGAGGCAAGCGCGATTCTAGCTGGTGACGCTTTACAAGCCTTGGCATTTGATTTGTTGGCACAACCCTCACCTTATCATGCGGCGGTTCAGCAGCGAGATATGATTGCCACACTTGCCAAAGCAAGTGGCGTCAGTGGAATGGTGGCTGGGCAGATGTTAGATTTACAAGCCGAGCAAGCAGATATTAACTTGGCTGAGTTAACTCAAATCCACAGGTTGAAAACTGGGAAATTATTAGCTGCCAGTATCCAACTGGGCTATTTTGCTTCGTCTTGCAACAATCAAACCATCTTTCACCAATTGACTCAGGTGGGTGAAAACATCGGTCTTGCGTTTCAAATCCAAGATGACATCTTGGATGTAACACAATCTACGCAAACACTTGGTAAACCACAAGGTGCCGACCAAACAGCCAATAAAACCACTTATCTATCGTTTATGTCCCTTGAACAAGCCCAACAAAAAGTTCACCACTTGCTAACCCAAGCCTATCAATCATTGCAACAACTGCCTTGCCCCACCGATGAGTTACAACATTTTATTGATCATCTGGCTCATCGTGATCGTTAGAAGATTTTGCTCTGCCAATCGCAGTTAAGGGAATCACCACTTCTTGGTTTTGTTGATCCACAGTGAAAACCCTTTGATTGGGCATCCAAGCATGACCGTAAATAATTTCCCACGACAAGGGTAATGTTTGTGAATCATCGGCCAATTGTTGATAAGCTTTGCTAAAGTGTGCGAATTTAGTTTTGCCAACCAATCCCGGTGCTCGATGCGGATGAATATTACAAGATCCCAAGTGTTTTAAATCATGCATGATTTGTGTCATATCTTGATACTGAACTTGGAATAATTCTACATCCATTACTGGATCAACAAATCCATGAGCTAACAATAAATCACCCATATCATGCATATCGACAAAATCATTCACATGATGATAACCCACATCAAACGCCCAACTCTGTTTCACTTCTTGCAAACTGTCTGGCCCTAAAGTAGTAAACATTAATAACCCATCGGCTTTTAAGATTCGAAACAATTCAGGCATTATTTTCGGTAAATAACACCATTGCAACCAACCGTAAGACACGATTAAATCAAACGTTTGATCAACCAAGGGAAGCGATTCCGAATCAATCTGTATTTGCACTATTTTTTTGGGTACCGATGCTGTGATCGCTTGCATTCGTTCAGATGAAACATCCGCGAGATGAATTTGTGAATGCGTAAAACGCTTGCTTAACTCGGTGAGAATGACATGATTGATAGCGCCTAAACATAAAATTGTTCTCGGTTGAAATTTGAACCAATCAAACCGTTCCATAAATCGTTCAGCTAATTGATCCATCCAGGGAATTTGGTCGATAAATTGCGCGGCCCGAACGGCAGATTGGATGATTTTTTTATTCATGATGAAAAACCTTATGCTTACGTCACAATACACATCATTATGGTTCTCTAGGCTTACGGCTATCAAACGTCGCTGTGTGGATTGGTTATTTCCACAAATGTGCTTAGTGTGTCATACCTTAAGCCATCAGTCATTGCCTATTTGTCAAGCATGCACGGCCGACTTGCCTTGGCTACACCATTATTGCCAGCAATGTGGTTACCCACTGCCTGATGCAAGTGATCACCATTACTGCGGTCATTGTTTAACGCATTGGCAACCGGATGTGCGATTTTATGGTTTGTTTAGCTATCAATCACCGATACGTCAGTTATTGTATCAATTAAAATTTCAACAGCGATTAATCGTCGCTCAATTGTTAGGTACATTATTTGCCAAAACACTTTTGCAATCTTATCCTCAACCCTCCGATTATCCACAGCTGATTTTACCAATTCCATTACATCCACGTCGTATTCGTCAACGAGGTTATAATCAAGCCTTGGAAATTGCCAAACCAATCAGCCATCACTTAAACATTCCATTGAGCTATCATGATTGTCACCGGCGCAAACACACACACGCGCAAGCAACACTGCCTGCGGCATTACGCCAACAAAATATTGCACACGCGTTTCAAATCGATCCACTATCAGTAGATCATGTCGCTGTCATAGATGACATTTACACAACGGGTTTAACCAGCCTGACATTCATCCAGAGTTTACGCCGCCAAGGGATCCGTCAGATTGATTTGTGGATTGCCGCACGTGCGTTATGACCAACTACGATACCAACATAAATCTCAAAATATCGTATACCAACACTTGCGCACACAAGACAATAATGACAATGATCCCCAATCGATAAATCAATATTTGTGTTGCCATTGACACCGGCCGGCCTCGAATTTTTTCAAACAATAAATATAGAATCTGCGAACCATCCAACCCGGGAATTGGCAATAAATTAATGAAAGCAATAATTGCACTCAACATCGCAATGAAATAAAAATAAACCACCACCCCCGACTGAAACAAAACCCCTGCCTGATAAAACATGGTTAACGGCCCAGCAATGCTTTGCAACGACACTTGTCCGGTAAATAATTTAGCGATCACAATCGCATTGAATTTCAGATAGAACAGAATTTCCGCCCACGAAGCTCCCATCGCTTGCCAAACTGAGTAACGCACTCGATGAATAGTCCGTGGATCTTCTTTTGGCGTCAATGGCATCAAACCAATGCTATCGAGCAACTTAGGATGCAGTGGATTGATTTGCCAATCAGTTAAATCAATCGTATAAGTTCGCTGAATGGATTGGTCAGGTGTTGCAAATGGAACGGTCACCAACCTTAGCGAGTCCTGACGACCTAAATGTTTCATGATCACAAAAGTTATCTCACGCCAATTGTTCACGGAGTATTGATCGGCTTGAATAATTTGCTCACCCCCAGACATGTTTGCCTGCGCCGCCGGTGTATGCTCGACAACCTCAGCAATGACGGGTTTTATTTGATCCATACCCACCAAAAAAATCGACCAGAACATCACCCAGGCCAATAATAAATTGCTCAACGGACCGGCGATCATAATGCCTATTTTTTGCCAAACGTTGCGCGATTGCATGGCATAGGGGCGCATTGATTCCGGCACCGGACCTTCCCTTTCATCCAATAATTTTACGTAACCTCCAATTGGAAATAAGCCAAGACAATAATCCGTGCCACGGTGATCACGCCAACGCAGCAACGGTTTACCAAACCCAATGGAAAATCGCACAACGTGCACA
>WLWR01000184.1 GCA_012103495.1 Legionellales bacterium | reverse complement strand
CCAAAATTGTTGGGCACTCCGTTGTTGCCCAACCGGCACCATGGTTTACCACCGCACCGATCGGAGCCATTTCACACTTACTCACTCGCATTCACTGGTCAGTCAGCGATATTGACTTGTTTGAAATCAATGAAGCCTTCGCCGTGGTTCCCATGGCGGTGATGGGTGAATTAAATTTAAGTGCCGATCAAGTCAACATTCACGGTGGCGCTTGTGCTTTGGGTCACCCTGTTGGCGCATCTGGTGCACGTATTGTAGTGAGTTTACTGCATGCTCTACAGCATCACCAATTACAACGCGGCATCGCAGCAATTTGTTTAGCCGGCGGTGAAGCACTGGCGTTGGCAATTGAACGACTGCCACAATAATTTTCAGTTTACGCTCGTTGTCCTATCGTATTTTGGCAAGGGTGTGGGTATAATGCCCGGCAATCGATTCAGTGAGAAGGTTATTGTTATGAGGGTACGTGCGATTCAATTATTCAGTTTAATCAGTCTAGTGGTTACTCAACTTGCATGGGCTGCACCTAAGACGGTTGATCAAGTAGACTTGGATCGATTCATGGGACAATGGCATACCGTCGCCGCATTTCCTAGTAAGAACCAAAAAGTCTGTCGCTGCGATACCATTACATTCGATAAAGAAATTGTCGATGGCGATACCAAACTAACCATCACGACCCGTTGCATTCGCAAAGATTCCAGTCGCACCTCATCACGCAATGGGACTGTTGAGCCGATTGAAGGCAGCCGTAATAGTAAACTGCGCGTATTCTTATTCTGGCCACTGTCCGGTCAATTCTGGGTCCTACAACTCGACCCTGATTACCAATACGCCTTGGTTGGTTCACCCAACTATAAAAAATTGTGGGTTTTTTCCCGCACTCCACAATTGGATCCAGCCATTCAAAAGAAATTGCTAGCGTATGCGAAACAGCAAGGATATTCGATTGAAAATGTGGTCAACCTTGATCAAAATTGTGCGTGACCCTCATGATGGAATCTTTAGAACCTCTTTCCACCAAGATTCATCCTGATAAAGCCGGCTTTGCGGAAAATAGCCAATACATGCAAGGCTTGGTGAATGATTTAAATTTAGAGTTGCGTAAAATCCGTCAAGGTGGCAGTGAACAAGCCCGCCAACGTCATGTAGCCCAAGGCAAATTATTGCCACGTGATCGATTGAGACTGTTATTGGACACCGACACCTCGTTTCTCGAATTATCGGCATTGGCTGCTTACAACGTATATGAAGATGCACTTCCTGCAGCAAGCTTGATCACCGGCATTGGAGAGATAGCAGGACAACAATGCCTGATTGTGATCAACGACCCCACCGTGAAAGGCGGTACTTATTACCCTCTCACCGTCAAGAAACATTTACGCGCTCAACAGATTGCTTTGCAACATCATTTGCCGTGTGTATATTTAGTCGATTCTGGCGGCGCCTATTTACCCTTGCAAGATCAAGTGTTTCCTGATCGTGATCACTTCGGTCGCATTTTTTACAATCAAGCCCGCATGTCGGCACAAAACATTCCGCAAATTGCGGTGGTGATGGGATCGTGCACTGCGGGCGGTGCCTACGTACCGGCGATGGCCGATGAAAGCATTATGGTCAAACAGCAAGCTACCATTTTTCTCGGTGGACCACCTTTGGTAAAAGCGGCCACCGGCGAGGTGATCAGTGCTGAAGCCCTAGGTGGCGCGGATGTCCATTGTAAAATTTCTGGTGTAGCTGATCACTATGCCAACAGCGATGAACACGCATTGAATCTTGCTCGCCAAACCATTAGTCATCTCAATCGTCCTCATTACCAACCGATGGCCATGCGCGCCCCCAAACCACCGTTATATGACCCACAAGAATTATACGGCATCATTGCTCCAGACAAGCGTAAATTATTCGATCCACGCGAAGTGATTGCGCGCATTGTTGATGGGTCGCAATTCGCCGAATTCAAAGCACAATTTGGCACAACGTTGGTATGTGGATTTGCTCACATCAATGGTTACCCCGTTGGGATCCTTGCCAATCACGGTGTGTTATTTTCTGATTCTGCCCTCAAGGGCACCCACTTTATTGAACTGTGTTGTCAACGCAACATTCCATTGGTATTTTTGCAAAATATTACTGGGTTCATGGTTGGCAGCAAATATGAAGCGCAAGGCATTGCCAAGCATGGCTCCAAAATGGTCAATGCGGTCGCTTGTGCCAACGTCCCTAAATTTACGGTGGTCATTGGTGGTAGTTTTGGCGCGGGTAATTATGCCATGTGTGGCCGCGCTTACGATCCTAACTTTTTATGGATGTGGCCGAATGCCCGCATTTCCGTCATGGGAGGCAATCAAGCTGCCGATGTATTGGCGCAAATCAAACAAGATAAATTAAAAGATCAATGGACAACTGAATTGGCAGAAGAGTTTAAACGTCCCATTCGCCAACAGTACGAGCAACAAGGCCATCCTTATTATTCCAGTGCCCGATTGTGGGATGATGGCATTATTGATCCACTCAACACCCGCCAAGTATTAACCACGGCATTGGCTGCCACTTGTCATGCGCCTTGGACATCCACCCATTTTGGCGTGTTTCGCATGTAAAGGAGGCAAACCATGGAACCGGTTATTTCACTAACATTTTCAGACACGCTTGCCACCCTCACTCTCAATCGCCCTACCAAGCGTAACGCTTTTGATGATCAAATGATCCAACAATTTCTTGCCGCTCTTGAGCATCTGCGCCAACACGCCAATGTGCGCGCTGTGCTGCTCACCGGTGAAGGGCCTCATTTTTCCGCCGGTGCCGATTTAGCTTGGATGCAGCGCATGGTTAATTTTTCCATGGAAGAAAATTTAGCCGATGCCAAACAATTGGATCAACTGATGGATCAATGGTATCACCTACCCCTACCGACCATTGGCCTGGTGCAAGGCGCAGCTTACGGTGGAGCCATTGGTTTAATTGCCGGTTGTGACATTGCGTTGGCGAGCACCCAGGCAACATTTTGTTTTAGCGAAGTGAGTTTGGGATTAACCCCGGCTGTGATCAGTCCATATGTGATCACGGCCATCGGCGCGCGTGCCGCACGCCGATATTTTTTAACAGCAGAAGTATTCACGGCACAAACGGCCCAAACCATCGGATTGGTCCACGAAGTGCTGACTGATCATGCCACCTTACTCAGCCGCGGCCAACAATTAGCGACCAAAATTGCCAACCACCCACCACAAGCGACCCGCGCTGCCAAAACATTGCTGCAACATATCACCTCAACCATCGAATCAACCCAACGTCAATTCACAACCGAACAAATCGCTCAACTGCGTACCGC
>WLWR01000183.1 GCA_012103495.1 Legionellales bacterium | reverse complement strand
AAGGATTGTTGGCTCATCAACTCTACAGTCAGATTAGTTTACACGCACCTTACGGTGGGGTGGTACCTGAATTAGCATCACGAGATCACATTCGTAAATTGACGCCTTTATTAATGACAGTCTTGGAGCAAATTCCTGATGGTGAGCGTTGCATCGATGCGGTGGCATACACGGCAGGGCCTGGCTTAATCGGTGCATTATTAGTTGGTGCTGGGTTTGCTCGTAGTTTGGCTTGGGCTTGGCAAAAACCGTGTGTGCGTGTGCATCATTTAGAAGCTCATTTATTGGCAGTGATGTTGGAAAGTGACAAGCCAAAATTTCCCTTTTTAACCTTATTGGTTTCCGGTGGACATACACTATTGGTACAAGCAACAGCTTTAGGTGACTATACGATGTTAGGCCAGTCGTTGGATGATGCAGTGGGTGAAGCTTTTGATAAAACGGCTAAATTGTTAGGGTTGGGGTATCCAGGAGGACCACAAATTGCCACCTTAGCAGAACAAGGAACACCAGGACGTTTCGAATTTCCACGACCGATGACTGATCGACCTGGATTGGATTTTAGTTTCAGTGGGTTGAAAACATTCGCGGTGAATACTTGGCGGCAATCGTCGCAGGATCAACAAACAAAAGCGGATCTGGCTCAAGCATTTCAACAAGCCGTTATCGACACCTTGGTAATTAAATGTCGCAGAGCTGTTGAAACGACAGGATTGTTGCGGTTGGTGGTGGCTGGTGGTGTGGGTGCCAACCAGCGATTGCGTCAAGCATTACAACAATGTATGCAACAATTGGGTGGCAAGGTTTATTATCCACGACCTGAATACTGCACGGATAATGCAGCTATGGTGGCTTATACCGGAACGCAAATATTATTGGAACATTGTGCACCTCAGCAAGATTTGGCCATCGATGTCACTGCCCGTTGGCCATTAACCCAAAATGAAATTCGTTAATTCTCACCTAAAGATGTGGAACTTAACTGTGTATGGGGTGGTATCTTGTTCTGTTTCTTATGAAAAAAATCTTCAGATCAGTTTTTCAATCAAAATATTGTAGTTTAGCATTCCTTGCACACTTAAAATGCCAACTGAGAAAATCTACCAACCGAGAACATCGTTCGCAGCTTCAAAGGTGAGGATATACCCATTCCACTTGAAGCTGCGAATTTTAAGCGTGCATTGAATGGCATCTTGCGCCGTTTTTCATGAAAAAAATCCTCGAATTAGCTCGCTAGTCCTGCGGGTTTTTTCAATCAAAACCCCGCAATCTACCATCCACTGCAAGCTTAAAATACCAACTGAGGCAACAGGCCAACAGCGAGTTTTGTTCGCAGCTTCAAGTGGAATGGTTATAGCTGGAAAAAATGATTTTACAGAAAAAGTGTTTTGGCTAAATGCGGGTGCCCATCCAAATACAATCAAGGCTATCAATGAGATTAGTGTGATGGACACAATTATGATATTAGCAAAATTGGATTTTTTGATACCGGTTGCCACCAGCAATGTAAATATAACAATGGTACCTACAGCGATAAGACGGTTGGGAACAACATGAATATTTAAAAATGACAGTAAGTAACCGGAAAATCCTAACGCTGCAGTTGCTGCCGAAGCTGTTTTAGCACATAAGAACATCCAGCCTGCGGTAAATCCTAAACATGGATGCAAGTAGCGATAGCCATATTCATAAGTTCCACCACTGACGGCATGACTGGCGGCAAGTTGAGCGCTGGAAAATGCATTGCATGTGGCAACCAAAGCAGCTAATACAATGGCTAAGATCAAGGAGTGTCCTGTGATACCGGCAGCAATGCCAATACTGACGAACACACCGGTACCAATGATGGAGCCTAACCCTAATAAGGTTGCACTAAACCATCCAAGTTCACGTGTTAGTTTAGGGTATGATGTATTGTTTTCCATTGGCATTGTTTATAGTCTGGTTAACATAAAAACAGCTCTACTTATCAAATTTGACCGGAAAGAAAGAGTTTCCATCTTGAGATGAAATGGATTTATATCACACATAAATACTATTTGAATACAATGAAAACCCTCTATGGTTTTTTTGCCCTGGCTGCGCTTTATTTTTTATTAGCTATTAACATGACGATGGGGCATCTCAAAAATTCGACAGACATTGATTTGCTAGAAAGATATTCTATGCTTGTACAACAAGCTGACAAAAGATTACATCAATAATGAACTAAGGAGAATGGACTCATGACTCATGAAACAACTGTATTGCAAGGGTTAATCGATAGTGACGATGTGGCTGTTTTTTTAAAAGATGAACAAGGACGCTTTGTGATGGTGAATCACGCTGTTGAGAAACTTTTTAATAGGCAAGAGTCAGAAATATTAGGAAAAACTGATTACGATTTCTCACCCAAAAAACTAGCCGATGAATATCGAAAAAATGATCTTCAAGTAACCAAACAGAAAACTTCGTCAACATTCATTGAGGAAGTGGAAACATCACATGGCTTTCGTAAATATCTCTCATACAAATTTCCAGTGAAAAATGGCAATGGTGTTACCAATGCGGTTGGAGGCATTGCGATTAATATTACTGAAAAAAATTAATAACTGAAAATTTATGAGGTGCTTGGGATCATCCCAAGCACCGATTCTATTAACAATTTTGAGTCAGATAAGTTGATTGTTATCTGTAGAAGAATTAGCAGTATTAACAGACGATGGCAGTATTTTAGAAACAATTAAGTGATAAAAAATAACTGGGTTATACTCAAGACAGAGCCATAATAAAAATAGCAATGTGAATAGACTAAATCATTTATCGCAAAATTTATCAAACGATGCCCGCGCAGGGGTAGTGGTTTTTTTGGTAGCTCTTCCTTTGTGCTTAGGGATTGCACTGGCATCAGGGGCTCCATTATTGTCTGGGATGATTACAGGCATTGTTGGCGGAATGCTGGTTGCATTGCTCAGCGGTTCTTCATTAGCTGTCAGTGGTCCGGCGGCAGGATTAACGGTGATTGTGCTGAGCAGTATTGATCGATTGGGTTCTTATGAAGCATTTTTACTAGCTGGATTTGTCGCCGGAATATTACAAATTGCATTTGGTTATTGCCGCGCAGGAAAATTTCGCGAACTAATTCCAAAGTCTGTTATTTATGGCATGTTGGCTGGGATTGGTTTAATTGTTTTATTAAAACAAATTCCACATTTGTTGGGTGTCGATGAAACATTTTTTGGGTATCTTGAATTTTTTGAGTTAGAAGGCCGCAATACTTTTTCCAACTTATTTTATGCATTGACTCACATTGAGCCGGGTGCGGCTGTTATCGGTATTGGATCTTTAATCGTACTGTTCATTTGGGATTTAT
>WLWR01000182.1 GCA_012103495.1 Legionellales bacterium | reverse complement strand
GGGGCCTATTCAATATGAAATTGCGGAGTGTAGCTCAGCTTGGTAGAGCACTGTCTTCGGGAGGCAGGGGTCGCTGGTTCGAATCCAGTCACTCCGACCAGTTTCAGCAGGAGCTACCCCAAATATGGTTAGCCACTTTTGCAAACGCTGGTTGTTCATTGAGTCTCTGTCAAATCACGTTGGATTCACATAAGTTTTAAACTCTCTCACCTTGATTGGCGATCTCTAAATCCCACCAAAATTTGCGCCACAGCCTGCTGTGGATCCGCGGCTTGAGTGATAGGACGCCCGACGACCAAATAATCAGCACCGGCTTGATAAGCATCTTGAGGGGTAACAATACGATGTTGATCATCAGAATGGGTCACATCAGCCGACGCAAGTCGAATGCCCGGAGTGACAATGATAAACGATGTCCCTTGTGCCTGGCGAATGGCTGCTGCTTCCTGTGCTGAAGCAACCACACCGTCTAACCCAGACTCCTTTACAAGCTGAGTTAATCGTAATACTTGATCAAGCATTGACGGTGTAGACAACCCCAATGTTGTTAAATCAGCCGCTCGCATACTGGTTAACATTGTTACCGCGATTAAGATCGGCCGATTGGCCCCATAATCACTCAACGCTTTGTGGGCCGCCTCAAGCATAGCGGGCCCTCCCAGCGCATGCACATTGATCATCCATACCCCTAAATCTGCCGCAGCACGGCATGCCATCGCAACTGTGTTGGGAATGTCGTGGAATTTTAAATCTAAAAAAACTTGAAATCCAAGCGCCGTTAATTTTTGTATCACCTTGGGGCCTAAGCAGGTAAATAATTGCGATCCTACTTTTAATTTACATTGACCTGGATCCAATTGCTTCACCAGCATTTCAGTAGCAGCCCAATCAGCAAAGTCCAAAGCAACAATTAACTGAGGGGAAAGGGAAGATTGTTGGATTCGCATGACCAGCTTAAGCGCTGAGTGCTACATCAGCAACATATTCGGTGATACACGATGCAATTTGATGTTGCTGTTCTTCGGTTAAATATGGATGCATCGGTAAACTAAGCACTTGGTTGGCCACCTGCTCAGTCACTGGGCAATCGGCAACCTGATCATACCCTAAGGTTTGCATAATCGGCTGTTGGTAAACTGGCTTATCATAGTGTACCGCGGTGGGAATGCCTTTTTCTTGTAGAAACGCTCGTAACCCGTCGCGATCATTCACCTGAATGGTATATTGAGCATACACACTTCTACCATGCGCTGGAACCTGCGGTGTCACCACCACATCACTTAATAAGTCTGTGTAACGTTGCGCGACCAATTGCCGCTGAGTCACTTCCTGCGGAAAAATTTCCAATTTAGATAATAAAATCGCCGCCTGCAAACTGTCCATGCGAGCATTGAGACCAACCATGCAATGCTCATATCGACTTTTATCGCCGTGAATACGTATGTAACGTAGCTTATCCGCCAATTCATCATCATTGGTAAAACAAGCGCCCGCATCCCCATACGCACCCAATGGCTTGGATGGAAAAAAGCTAGTCGTCGCCAAGGTTGTTTGTCCGCACGAAAACCGTCCCTTATCCGTCGCACCAAAACTTTGCGCAGCATCTTCAATCACTGGCAATCGATACTGATTGGCAACGGCGTTGATCGCATCAAAATCAATGCATTGACCGTATAAACTCACTGGTAAAATTGCTTTGGTACGCTCGGTTATCGCAGCTTCAATTAAATCGGCACGCAAATGATAACTATAGGAATCAATGTCCACGAATACGGGCTTGATACCCAACAGCAATAACATTTCCACCGGGGCAAAAAAACTAAATGGCGAGGTAATTACTTCATCACCTGCTTGAATACCCAGTGCCATAAGTGCCATTAATAAGGCATCGGTTCCATTAGAAACACCAAACGCATGACGCGCACCCACGTAGTTCGCCAATTGCTGTTCCAATTCAGCAATTTCCGGCCCCATGATATATTGACCATGTTCTAAAACTTGTTCAATGCGTTGTTTGATGCGGGGTTTAATGTGTTGGTATTGAGCGGGTAAATCTATAAACTGCATTATTAAGGTGCCTCATTGTCAGTTATCTAAACTGATCACTGTGTGGTTATCGGATAAGTGATCTAACTGAGTCATGTTAGCCTTCGCGCGGCACATGAATGGAACGTTGTTGTCGTAATCGATGTGCACATTGCTGCTTTGCTTTCCAGTACGCCGCCAGACCAATCAGCGCGCCTAGTAGGATACCCACTAGTAAGCTAAAACACAACAATAAAGGTAACGGTAGCGTTACGGACGTAAACAATACATTAACGGTGACTGACTGGGCATTCAGTAATGTAAACACCACAATCAACACACCCAACAAACCTAATAGCAAGTAACGAATAATGCGCACAGACTCTCCAACATTTAGATTTGATTATGACTTAAATCCGTTGCCAAATGAAATGGCCTGTTTTAAAACAGGCCATTTCATAGATTGTTTTTTGGTAACCATTCACCACAATTGATACAAACAGCCATCTTTGGCACATTGTGTCAGTAGGCGAATAGGCCCTTCACCGAGATTTAAAATGGTGATAAATCATTACGTTTTTTGTTCATCCATTTTTTCTTTGAGTAAGTCACCCAAGGTTGCACTGCTAACAACTTGCTCTTTGGTGTACTCCTTGACTGCTTCAGCTTGTTCTTGCAAATCTTTCGCCTTAATCGACAGCATGAGCTGACGATTTTTCTTATCGATCTGCATGATTTTTGCTTCAATGGTTTGTCCTACGGTTAACACTGTTGTTGCATCAGTGACCCGCTCTTCAGCAATTTCAGCGGCGGGCAACGTTGCTTCTACTTCCGGCGCTAACTCAACTTGAGCACTTTGCGCCTCCACCGCTGTCACCGTACCATTGACGACTGAACCTTTAGGATGCTGACTCACAAATTCACCAAATGAATCACTGGCCAATTGCTTAATCCCCAATGAAATCCGCTCGCGCTCGGCATCGATACCCAAAATCACCGCGGTGACTTCTTGTCCTTTACGATAGGCTTTTACCGATTCTTCACCCGGCTCACGCCATGAAATATCCGATAAATGCACCAAGCCATCGATGTTGCCAGCCAAACCAATGAAAATTCCAAAATCGGTGATCGAGCGAATTTTACCCGTTACTTGCTCACCTTTTTCATGGGTATTGGCAAACGCTTGCCACGGATTTTCAGCGCATTGTTTCATACCTAATGAAATACGCCGACGTTCTTGATCAATTTCCAAGACCATCACACCCACTTCATCACCCAGTTGTACGACTTTACTGGGATGCACATTTTTATTGGTCCAATCCATTTCAGACATGTGCACCAAGCCT
>WLWR01000181.1 GCA_012103495.1 Legionellales bacterium | reverse complement strand
CCATCACCAACGGGCAGCTTACATATTGGCGGAGCTAGAACAGCTCTGTTCAATTATTTATTTGCACAAAATCAAAATGGTAGTTTAGTTCTTAGAGTGGAAGATACTGATATAGAGCGCAACACTACAGCAGCTCTAAAATCACAACTAGCAGATCTAAACTGGCTTGGCATTTCTTGGGATGAGGGAGTTAATTTAGACGGCATTTCTGAAGCTGGGAAATTTGGCCCATACAAACAAAGCCAAAGACTAGACATTTATCAAAAATATTTAAATCAAATGTTAGAATCAGGCTTGGCTTATTATTGTTTTTTAACCGATGAAGAAATTGATCAACAGCGTGAACAAGCCAAACAAGCCAATCAACCTTATCAAGTACACAGTCCTTATCGTGATCAATCATTGGCGCATGCACGCCAACGGATAACACAAGGTGATGCCGCCACGGTACGCTTTAAAACACCGGATCAAGTAACCCAATATCCATTACACGATTTGGTGCGTGGCTCGGTGACATTTCCCAGCGATATGGTCGCTGACTTTGTGATCCAACGTGCGAATGGCATGCCGGTGTATAACTTTTGTTGTGTCATTGACGATAGCTTAATGGAAATCACTCATGTGTTTCGCGGTGAAGAACATTTGCCCAATACATTGCGTCAACTCATGCTGTATGAAGCACTGGAAAAAACGGCACCGCAATTTGGTCATTTGTCGATTATTTTAGGCGAGGATAAAAAGAAATTAAGCAAACGCCAAGGTGCGGTCAGTTGTGCTGAATTTCGCGAACAAGGTTTTTTACCGCAGGCGTTACTCAATTACATTGCCCTACTGGGGTGGTCTGCCGAATCAGGGGATGAAATTTTTACCTTAGCGCAATTGTGTGATGCATTCAGTGCTGATCGATTGAATGCATCGGCAGCGGTGTTTGATCGGAAAAAATTAGAATGGGTGAACAGTCAACACATTCGTCGTTTGCCCGCCGATCAATTGTGGGAAGCGATGCAACCGTGGCTTACTGACGCCCAACTTGATTTACCGACCGACACCGCCTGGCGTCAAAAATCAGTGGCATTGTTCGCTCCAAATTTAACCACGTTGAATGATGCGCTGGCATTGTATCGTCCCTTTGATCAACAGGCATTTCAAATTCATGTTAGCGCGCACGAAGCATTGCAGTGGCCTAGCAGCAAGTTAGTTATTGAACAATGGTTGGCACAATTACACGCCTGCCCTCATGGCTATTTAACCCAACATGATTTGCAAACCATCAGCAAACACTTGCAAAGTGTGTGTCAAGTCAAAGGCAAAACGTTATTCATGCCCTTGCGTATCGCCATGATTGGGCAGCCACAAGGTGCCGAATTGAAATTATTAGTTGAACTATTGCCCAAAACGCAATTAATTGAACGCGCCCAACAAGCATTGGCAGCAATTTGAAATGAATGCTCTGATCGATTTTTTCGATGTAAGATGCCGTTCAATGGGTACTTAAGATTCGCATTTTGGAGTGCGAATGAATATATATCTTACAATTAAATTAACCGTAGTAATTTATGATGAACTTGGATGGGATACTAAACAAACACTATCCATAACAATTGAACGACGACCTAGGTGATTGGTGATGACGACTTTATCCATTTATGAAGCCCAACAAAAAGTGATTGACCACTTTGCTTTTTTTGACGACTGGGAAGATCGTTATCGATATCTTATTGATTTAGGCCGCAAGTTGCCTGATTTTCCCAGTCAATGGCAAACTGAAGATTTTCGAATCCGCGGTTGTCAATCGCAAGTTTGGTTTCATCCCGAGTGGCGCGATCAACGCTTGTATTTTCAAGCCACCAGTGACGCAGCCATTGTCAGCGGATTGATTTACTTGCTGTTGGATATTTACAGTGGCCGCACACCGCAAGAAATTTTAGCATCACAGCCAGAGTTCATTGAAAAAATTGGCTTCACTCAATTTTTAAGTCCCACTCGTTCCAATGGGTTGGCGCACATGCTAACGGCCATTCAACGATACGCCACTCAATATCAATCGACTCACTACTAACACAAAGGTTTGCTTATGTCGTTTCCATCCCGTCGTTTTCCAACCACTCGCCTACGCCGTTTACGCCAAGCTGCTTGGAGTCGGCAATTGGTGCAAGAACACAGACTGTGTCCTGCAGATTTAATTTGGCCCGTGTTTATCGTCGAAGGAGAACAGCAGCGTATTGCGATTGAGAGTATGCCCGAAGTGATGCGATTATCAATTGATCAATTGCTTATTGAAGCACAGCAAGCACAGACACTGGGCATTCCTGCCATCGCTTTGTTTCCCGTGATTGATCCAGCGTTGAAAACAGCGACCGGTGATGAAGCACTCAACCCAGATAATTTAATTTGTCGCGCCATTCACAGTTTACGCGCAGCCGCCTTGGACATTGGAATTATTTGTGACGTAGCCTTGGATCCTTACACCAATCACGGACACGATGGCGTGATCATCAACGGTGACGTAGACAATGACGCCACCGTTGAATTGCTTACTCAGCAAGCAGTGATTCAAGCACAAGCCGGTTGCCAAATAATTGCGCCGTCGGACATGCAAGATGGTCGGGTGGGCGCCATTCGTCAAGCATTGGATCAAGCCGGTTTTTACCAAGTGATGATTCTGGCATACGCTGCCAAATATTGTTCACACTTTTACGGTCCCTTTCGCGATGCCCTAGGTTCACAACAATCGTTGGCTAATAAAGGCAAACACACTTACCAACAACCTATTACCAACAGCGATGAAGCATTACACGAAGTCGCTTTGGATTTACAAGAAGGCGCAGACATGGTGATGGTCAAACCCGCCATGCCATATTTAGATGTAATTTATCGAATCAAACAAACATTTCACGTCCCAACCTTTGCCTATCAAGTCAGCGGTGAATACACGATGTTACACCACTTAGCACAAACCACCCACACCAACGTTGAAACACTACTAATCGAGAGCTTACTCAGTTGCAAACGCGCAGGCAGCGACGCAATCATCACCTATGCCGCAAAACAAATCGCCCAATCCCTATCACAAAAAAATTAAATAAAATTCAAAATCGGGGGACAGTATACTCATTTCTATTTTTGAAATCGGGGGACAGTATACTTATTTCTATTTTTGAAATCGGGGGACAGTATACTTATTTCTGAAATCGGGGGACAGTATACTTATTTCGAAATCGGGGGACAGTATACTTATTTCTATTTTTGCGAAATCGGGGGACAGTATACTTATTTCTATTTTTGGAAATAGGTATACTGTCCCCCTAATAAATCCATTTTTTTGGAAATAGGTATACTGTCCCTCTAATAAAATTAATTGAATCGGGGGACAG
>WLWR01000180.1 GCA_012103495.1 Legionellales bacterium | reverse complement strand
GCCATGTTCGTTCCACTTACTCCATAGCCGCACTAAAAATAATAAAGCATGTTATGAATATCAAAGTACACATAACATGCTCAAAATGCTTAATTTAAGGAGGCTTATAGTAGCCAGAAAACTGGCTGTTAGTTAAAGCCTGGATCTAGAACGGAATTTCGTCGTCAATATCACCACCAGATGGACCGCCGAAGCCGCCACCTTGATTACCGCCACCAGATGGGCCTGACTGTCCAAAGTTTCCACCACCCTGGTCATAGCCGCCTCCACCGCCGCCCTGATTGTCATTACGACCATCAAGCATGGTTAGAACACCATTGAAGTTTTGCAGTACAATTTCGGTTGACCAACGGTCTTTACCCTCGTTGTCCTGCCACTTGCGCGTTTGCAGTTGACCCTCAATGTAAACCTTCGAACCCTTTTTCACGTAGTTCTCAATTACCCGGCAAAGACCTTCATTAAACACAACAACGCGATGCCATTCTGTTTTCTCGCGGCGCTCACCAGTATTCTTATCTTTCCAAGTATCAGAAGTCGCGATACTTAGGTTCGCAATTGGTCGACCATCTTGCGTACGCTTAATATCTGGATCCGCACCCAAATTACCAATCAAAATGACTTTATTGATGCCCCGTGCCATGAGCTTCTCCTTTAATCAAAAATGAAATACCAAACCACAAAGCGGCCATCATAGCACAAGTGAAGAATAGACGCGAAGCGGTAAATTCACTGTATAACCAGCCGGCCAGTGTGCCACCAATGAAGATTCCTAAGAATTGACTGCTAGAGAATAATCCCATGGTGCTGCCATAATATTGGCGCAAACTGTGATTAGCGGTTAATGTCGGTAAGGTTGCTTCCAGCAAGGTAAAACTGGTTAAATATAGTAACAAACCGAGACACAGCCAAACAGGTTGTTGATAACCCATGCTTAACATAAATAACGTTGCGCCAATCACTGCCGCTGCCAATCGAGTGACTTGTAAGGTGCGGTGTTGGCGTTGCGCGTAAACAATGGTTGGGGCAATGATCAACAGTGCGCCTAAAAACAATGGTGTATACACCAACCAATGATGAGGTTCTGACAATTGTAATGTCGTTTGCAATACAATGGGTAAAATAAAAAAACAACCAGCGAAAATAGCGTGTTGAATCATAATGCCAGACAAAAAAGGCCATAAGGTTTTATTAAGCAGTGTGTGTTGCAGCCAATGATGATTCAAAACAAAAGAAGCGCCGGTTTTCGGTAGATGTGGAATCGAAAGTTGCAATACCAACATGCTTAATAATGACAACGCCAAAGTTAGCCAAAAGATTCCTTGCAAACCAAACCAGCCACTTACCGCACTGCCAATGATAATGGCCAATGCAAAAGACAAGCCAATGGTGGCTCCGACAATCGCCATGGCCCGGACACGATTTTCTGGGGTCGTCATATCGGCGACCAATGCCATTAAGATACTGCCGATGGCTCCGGAACCTTGCACTGCCCGACCAAGGATCAACCCGTAAATATTACCGGTTAACGCGGCGATTAAACTGCCTAAGGCGGATAGACTCAAACCGATATTAATCATCCGTTTGCGCCCAAAGCGATCAGACAACATGCCAAATGGAAACTGCAGCAATCCTTGCGTTAATCCGTATATTCCAAAGGCTAATCCCACCAAGGGTAATGTGGCCGATTGGTAGTGTTCGGCATAGACAATAAACACTGGTAAGATCATGAAAAAACCCAACATGCGGCATGCCAATACAAAAGCAATGGCTACTATGCCGCGCCATTCTTGAGAGGAAAAGTGTGAAGCCATAGAATTAACAGCAATTGGTTCGTTGATTAAAATGCGGCCTATCATACTCTGACTTCACTATGAACGGAAATGCTGTTTGTGGTCAACAAGGTGTTGGTAAAAGGTCTTGACCTGTTATCTTTTTGTCGATAGAATCCGATTCCTTTTGTGGATAGGGTAAGACATAACCATGTACGCAGTGATCAAAACAGGTGGTCAGCAGTTCCGAGTTGTTGAAGGTCAACGATTAAAAGTTGCGACGCTTCCGGCTGAAGTCGGTGAAGCGATTGATTTTAGTGACGTTTTAATGATTGCAAAAGATGATCAAGTCACCGTTGGTAGTCCCAATGTGGCAGGCGCCACAGTGACAGGTGAAGTCATTCAACATGGCCGTCACCGAAAAATTCGTGTTCTTAAATTCAAACGACGCAAACACCATATGAAACGTATGGGGCATCGTCAGAATTTTACTGAGATTCAAATAGTTAAAATTGCAGGTTAGTTATGGCTCATAAGAAAGCAGGTGGTAGTAGTAAGAACGGTCGCGATTCCAATCCTAAGTATTTAGGAGTGAAACGTTATGGCGGTCAATTCGTGCAACCTGGCACCATTATTGTGCGCCAACGAGGCACTAAATTTCATCCTGGTGACAATGTATTTATGGGGCGTGATCACACATTGCATGCCAAAGTTGCGGGCAATGTAGTGTTTGTTAAAAAAGGTGCACCTTATCGGCAATATGTTTGTATTCAACCGGTTGACAATCAGCAAGCCGCTGCTAACGATGGTGCTGCAGACTGAGTAGAACCCAATGTTTCCAAACACAAGGTGAGTGATCACAAAGTGACTCACCTTGCAGAACCTCCCTTTCTTGAATAAATAACAGGCATGTTAATTTGCCTGAACAGTAATTTTCGGATCTATTCACCAAAATTTTAAATCTTGGAGAGAATTCAGATTTGAGTGTGTCCAAGATACGCCCGATATAGGTTTTCGCGTCAATGGTGCTAAATAGATGCTAATTTTCTTTTTAATCACATAAATGAAAGGTCATTTGCGATGAAGTTCGTTGATGAAGCAAGTATTACCGTTGCCGCTGGCAATGGTGGCGATGGCCGTTTAGGTTTTCGGCGAGAAAAATACATTCCGCGCGGCGGTCCCGATGGTGGTGATGGTGGTGATGGTGGGTCGGTGTATTTAATTGGGGATGCCAGCTTAACAACGTTGAGTGACTTTCGTCATCAGCGGCATTATCAAGCTGAAAATGGTTGCGCGGGCAGCGGTAAAAATTGTACCGGTAAAAAAGGAGAAGATTTAACGATCCCAGTGCCAGTGGGCACCCAAGTGTATGCGCAGCAAACCGATGAATTGATGGGTGATGTGATTGAAACCGGGCAAACCTTACTGGTTGCACAAGGTGGATTTCATGGCTTGGGCAATACGCGTTTTAAGAGCAGTGTCAATCGGGCGCCTAGGCAAACCACCAAAGGAACCCCTGGAGAACGTCGAATATTACATTTGGAATTAAAAGTGTTGGCAGATGTCGGATTGTTGGGATTACCTAACGCTGGGAAATCCACTTTGATC
>WLWR01000179.1 GCA_012103495.1 Legionellales bacterium | reverse complement strand
TCCTAATAATATTTATAATCCTTTTCAATTTTAAAGTTTGGCTCATCCCAATCATCAGAGTATGTTTGTACAAACCCACCTTGTCGATATCTTAACACAGCTTGGGTCATACTGTCTACATAGTCATCATATTGACCATTAGGAAAAGCTGCACATTCCTCAATAACTTCCTGTGCCCAGTGTTCGTCAAGAGGTGCCCAAACCATACCTGACTCAAATACAGGTGCACAGCTATTAATTCTAGTATGCTTGTCTCTACCTCGTGCAGGAACGTAATCTACAACAGGAATACCAGCACGTCTTAATTCGTGTATTAATGGTTGACCACTTGCTTTAGCCTCAACGATAACTGTTTCAGGTTCCCAATAATGATATTGCTCAATTGCAACAAGCACGGCTCGTGTGTCGTATTCCTTTGATTGCTTCGGGCGGTGCGGGCACTTGCGAGCATTTCTCCCATGTGTTTCAACAAGCGGCGGTGGATGGAGCCTTGGCTGCGAGTATTTTTCACCATGCTGAGCTTGCAATTGAGCAATTAAAAGAATATTTAGTCCAGCAAGAAATTCCAATTCGATGGGAGCCAACAGATGTCCAAGTTAATTGATCAAATTGATTGGTGCAAAGTAAATGGATTAATCCCCGCGATCATTCAACATGCACACAGCGCTGAAGTATTGATGTTAGGTTATATGAATTCAGCGGCGCTAAAACAAACCTCGATAACTAGGGAAGTAACTTTTTTTAGTCGCAGCAAACAGCGATTGTGGGTCAAAGGAGAAACCTCTGGACATGTATTGCAATTGGTAGATATTGCTTTGGATTGCGATCAAGACAGTTTACTAATTCAAGCGTTGCCTCAAGGCCCAACATGCCATTTGAATCAATGGAGTTGTTTTGGAGAACCGACCCAAAATCGTCTTAGTTTTATTGGGTTATTACAACGAGTGATAGCACAACGAGCTGCTCAGCCTTTTGCAGCGAGTTACGTTAGCCATTTGCTTAAAGAACCTATTAAAGTTGCACAAAAAGTAGGTGAAGAAGGTGTTGAAGTTGCTTTAGCCGCGGTTGCTCAAACTAAAGATCACCTTATCAATGAAGTGGCGGATTTGTTATTTCATGTATTGGTTTTATTACATCAACAACAAGTAGCGTTGGTTGATGTGATGGATGTATTAATGCAGCGGGCAAATATGAATCAAGAAGTTATTTGATTCATTGAAAGACTTGAGCATATTCATTGTAAGCGTGGTTCTAAGTTTTAAGTAGAATCGACATGCGCCTCTCGATATCAATTCCAAATTAATTCGAGTATTTCTTCAATCAAAGTACCGAAAGCTACGAGTTTTACGCTGTGTGATGAATTGATGATCAATAGTGCTGGTTCGTCTTTATTCTATTAATGATTCTAAATCGTCAATAGGTAATTCAACGATGACAGAAACATCATTCACAGACATGTTCAAGTCCAGCAAACGTTTTGCGGAACGCAACGCATATTGACGTTCACGTCGTTTTCTTTCTTGTTTCCCTTCTTGTTTTCCTTGCTGAAATCCTTGTTGGAACCCTTGTTGTCTTAATTGCTCGGCGATGGTCATAATTTTTTCTCCGGTGGTTTTGGTAAAGTTTGTGTGGATAAATTGTTTAAATAATACCGGATCGAGTTGATAAGTATCAAGTATGTATTGAAGTAAATCGATTAAATAATCGATATGTTTGGCTTGCTCTAATCGTTGCAAGTGCGGCAATAAATTTTCACGTAAAAGTGATATCACATTAGTTGTTTTTTTATGACTTAAGACCCATGATAGTGTGGCTGACCAAAGATGTTGTTGCAATTGTTGTTGATTGATTTGATGAGTTTGGATCAATGAAAAAGAAGTCATGAAATAATTTTTGATCAAATTATGTGGTGCTTGGATCAATGTGCGTACATCCTGTGGGTGTTCCCATCGGGTGTGACCCGTATAGACAACAAGAGGATACACAAGCGGTAAATTTTGTTTGGGATACAAACGTCGATGACGCTCCATGATGCGTACCACATAGAGCATGATGCGATAGGCCATCCATCGGTCGGTCTGTGATTGTTGTTCAACCAGTAAATATAAGTACCCGGGTTGTTGATTGAGTTTCATTCGATACAGAATATCAGCTTGTTTTTGGAAATTTTTATCATCGATGAACGATTCATTTTCAAATTTTAAACTGTCAAAATCCAATTGTTGACAGAGTTCGTTTGGTAAATGTTGACGAAAAAAATCTTGGGCAACAACTTGGTATTGCAGCGCTTTGCGAAACAAGGTGTCATGCGGTTGATGTTGCGAATGATGAGCAAGACTGGTAGTTTGAGCAATCATAACAATCTTCTTATGCTTTTGCGAAAGGCGTGACTGTAACATAAGAAAATTGACTGCACCTGAGTGAGTGAATGCAGTGAATTAATTTTCATGGTTTTTATCAGCAAGATTTAGGAAGATTCCCAAAAGTGTTCAAGGTTAGATTTGTTAACCGATTCCATCGTACTTGACGCTTACAATACCACACCACCTGAAGTATCATTCTGACGGTGATAGTTTGCCTCTTGAAATGAGATGGGTGTAGTAATGACTCACATCATGTTGGCGAGAATAGGCTTTGTGTTTATCGCTGATCGATTGAAAGCAAAATGGTTGGATGAAAGAGAGAAAAAACTAAGAGCCCCGGTATTTTAGATTCTGAATCCAACAGCGTTTTACCTCACTCCTAACCACAAATCCACTATACTTTTAAATGAAAAGGGACTAAAATAGTCCACTTTTAATTTGAGCGGGTGAAAGCCATGTTGCGCATCAGTAAACTAGCCGATTATGGCACGGTGGTGATGGTGTATTTAGCACGTCGTGCCCAGCACTGGTTGACGGCCAGTGACATTGCCGAGCAAACACATGTACCCCAACCGACGGTCAGTAAATTATTAAAACAATTGCATCAAGCGCAACTGGTCGATTCCAAGCGTGGTAGTGAGGGTGGTTATCGATTGGCGTATCCGGCAGACAAAATCAGTGTGGCCGATATTATTCAAGCCATCGATGGAGAAACTGCAGTGACTCAATGCAGTGACAGTCATGAGCACTGTGTGTTGCAACCGGTGTGCCAAATCAAAGGCAATTGGCGGTTGATCAATCATGCTATTACCGCTGCGTTAGCCAGTGTGACATTGGCTGCTTTTGCCAAGCCTGCCATGAAAATTGATCGTATTGATATAAGTGAAATACGCCAAATAGGAGTTCGACATGACACAACAGACGCATGAATTGGATCAATTCATTAGCCAAGAATATCAGCATGGGTTTTACAGTGACATCGAAGCCGATGTGTTGCCACCAGGGTTGAATGAAG
>WLWR01000178.1 GCA_012103495.1 Legionellales bacterium | reverse complement strand
GCCAGCTCCGTGCATCAAGCGAGAATCCTTTGGCTTGAGGCCCCAGGCATCTTTGAAGACACTTTTCACTCCTGCCCAATATGCCTTGTATGTTTCCACGACTTCTTCGAAAGTCCCTACCATATCTACCGTATTTATCTTTGAACCTACATAACAAGTCGGATCCCTCAGTAGTTGCTCAATCGCTTGGATAAGCGAATTGATTTGAATAACTCCGTCTTTTACGGTTTCACTCTTTACAACTCCGTTCAACGGAGAGTCTTCATCGAAGGCGAGCTTTTCCGCAATCATTGCCCCAACTTTTCTCCCGCGTAATCGTTCTGGAACAGCTTCGAGGTGCGGCAGTAACTCATTCACTAATTGTACATCTTCCACACTCAAAGTACCTGCCAAAAACTTTAATTCCAAAGTCGATAAAATGTAGGTGTATTGATCGGCGGCAAAAATGCGTTGCTGCTCAAACAAATTACGTTGCGAATCCAACACATCCAACAACGTTCGTGTCCCTACTCGATACTGTGCCTCAATGCTATCCACCGAATTCAACGCCGAGATAATCGCCTGTTTATCGGCTTTCACTTTGCTAATTCCAGAAATAACCGTGTTATAGGTTTGACGCGTTCCTACCACCACTTCACGATATCGCTGTTCATATTGTGCTAAAGCAAAATCATAATCATAGCGCGCTTGTCGAGTACGAGAAGCGATCAAACCACCTTGAATCACTGGAAAATTCGCGATGATTCCAGCAGAATTCCCACGATTATCAAACCCTGCACCCCCAACATTCGCACCACGATTATCAAAATGATTTAAATTTCCAGTCAACACGGGGAAATTCCCTGCGCGCTCAGCTTTAATATTATCGCGAGCCGCATCGTTGGCAAATTTCAACGCTTGTACTTGATAGTTCTGTTCGGCGGCGGTATCGACCCATTGTTCAACATCCTCTGGCATCGGTCGTAACAAAGGGACTTCACCTTTAAGCGGTGCGACGGATTTATATTCACGTCCGGTTAATATCCGCAAATCTTCTAAGCGATTGCCCAGTGTATTTTCAGCTTCAATCAAAAAAGCATTAATCCCATCATATTCAGCTTGTGCTTCATACACAGAAGTCACCGCATCCAATCCTACTTTGTAACGCTCCAAGGCTTGTTCCAATCGCCGCTGTGTCGCTCGCAATTCCGCACGGGTAAAACGCACATTGTCACGTGCTGCCAATACATCAAAATAAGCGCTCGCTGTCCGAAAAATCAAGCTCTGCGCTTCGGAATTAAAAGTAGCCTCTGCTTGCTTCACCGTCGATTTAGCTGCTTGTACTTGCATCCAGGATTGATAATTAAAAATCGTTTGATTTAAATCGATGGTATACACTTGCGGATTAAAAAATTCTTCCCGCCGAAACCCTGGCTCAGCGGCAAAGGCTGATTCTGAATTGATCTGGCGTAAGCGTCGAACATCAGCAACTGCCACCGCTTGTGGTAATAATAAAGATTCGGCTTGTGGCAATGTTTCACGAACCGACATACGCGTGTAATACGCCGCTTGAAAAGTGGCATCGTTTAGCACCGCATCATTGAACACATCAACTAAATCAGGCGAAGCCCAGACGATTTGCGGCGCCCAGCCTCCCAGAATTGCTAGGCTTGCTGTTCGAACAAAGATCCAAAATTTCATTCTCATGATTTACTTTTTCTTAAAACACAAATTTTTCAGTTACATCCGCACCAGGTAATGGCGGCAATTGCGTTTCAAACAGCATCCTTTGCTGCCAATCTTGCGCGACCATACGCGAAATCAATAACCCGTGCATAGGTGCTTGTTTACCTACCACCACAAACAACCGTCCCGTATCTTCGGTTAATTGTTGGCGCAGACCTGCTGTTTGTGTCAATTCAGGTAAAGATCCATTCACCACAATCACGTCAAATGGGGCATGCGCCGCCAGCCCTTGCAATTCATTCCCATTGACCCATTCCACATTATGAAGGTCCTGAGCTTTAAGTTGTTCACTGGCGTTTGCAATAACATCGGTTGTGCTATCCAGGCAATACACCCGTTGCGCAAAAGTTGCTAATAATGCTGTCATATAACCCGTCCCAGCACCCACTTCCAACACCGTATCGGTAGGTTGAATCGCCAATGCTTGCAATACTTGTGCTTCTTCCAACGGAGTCATCATCATTTGCCCACTAGACAGCGGAATGTGCGTATCAGCAAATGCTAAATCATAATAAACTGGTGGGACAAAATCTTGGCGAGGGATGTTTACAATCGCTTGTAAAACGTCATCGCGCAACACACCACAAGTACGCAATTGTTGAGACACCATATTACGACGCGCAGCTTCAACATCAAGTATCATAACGGATCCTATTGACTCATGTAGTAACTAGATTGGTTATCAATGACACAATTTTTCATTCAGCCATTGTCCTTTTGCATTCACAACCTCTTGCGGTCATCCTCATGCAAACGAAGTTGCCAATAATGTTTCGTATGTCACAGCCTAAATCCTAGATTTTTGCCTTCGCAGCACAAACACACTGGAATTCAATGTTCTAATTGATAACATGCCCTAGTATAATTTTTACTCAAAAACCGGTCTCAAGCTTAATCGCTTGCTTTTAAATAGGCAAGTGATTATTGGGCCACTTGCGCACGACTCATCCAACGCACACCCCAGAATATTAGTGTGCCAATAGCAGCCCACCCTAGATAACTCAAGACCGCCGATTGAGTCCACCCCAACACAACCAAACCGCCCATTGTCATTAAGCTAGCTAGCAAAGCATACGGCAGTTGTGTCACTACGTGATCAATATGATGACAGCTTGCACCAGCCGACGACATGATGGTTGTATCGGAAATCGGCGATGCATGATCGCCAAACAAAGCACCGCTTAATGCCGCAGCCAAATTAAACAACAACATTTCTGGCGCTAACACTACGGAAATATCACCCGCCAAAGGCAACATTAAACCAAACGTTCCCCAACTGGTTCCCGTAGCCAAAGCCGTCAACCCTGCAATGATGAAAAATAAAACTGGCAACCACGCCAAAGCAAGATTGGCATGAATCAATCCAGCCAAATAAAGTCCGGTTTGTAAATCTTCAATGATCATAATAATCAGCCACGCCAATAAAATATAAAGCACCGGCATCATGGCTTTGCACCCTGCGATCATTGCACGAACATATTGCTTTGCATCGTACCGCTGAGGAAATGTGATCAAAAGAACCGTGATCAAGCTGGCAGCCCCTCCGATAAACAAAGCTTTGGCTGCATCGGTATGTTCTAAAATTTTCAGCAAAGAAATGGAAAGCTGTTGCTGCTGTAAGGCAACCGCTCCGATGATGCCATAACTACCCAAC
>WLWR01000177.1 GCA_012103495.1 Legionellales bacterium | reverse complement strand
AACATCGTCTAATTGATTTGAACTCCAATATTGCGGTTGTTCTGGCACTTGATAGGTATGTGATTGACCACTAGCAGTAGAAGAAAAAACAGTAACATCCAAATATAATTCATCCCCTTGCACTTCCAGAGTTTTAATCGCATTGACGGTTAGTAAATTTAATTCCGGGGTGATGGTATGAGTCGATGCCGCCCAACCGACACTGCTGCAACAACAAAACCAAACAATAGTGAAAAGCCATGACTTCATTTTATATCCTTCGGTTCATCTTGTTGTACTAAACTCATGCCTAAGTTATCTTTGGCAAAAATCCGATCTGCACGATAACTGGAACGCACCAATGGTCCTGACGCCACTTCCATAAATCCTTTTTCTAATCCCCACTGACGATACTTAGCAAAATCCGCCGGCGGCACAAACCGTTCAATCGGATAATGATTGCTCGTGGGTTGTAAATACTGTCCCAAAGTTAAAACGTCTACGCCAATAGCACGCAAATCATCCATTGTTTGCGCAATTTCCACATCGGTTTCACCCAAGCCTAACATTAAACTGGTTTTCGTAATCACTTGTGGCGCAGCTCGTTTCGCATATGCCAACACATCCAACGTTTGCTGATAACTGGCTCTGGGATCACGGATAGGGTGGGTCAATCGTTCCACTGTTTCTACATTTTGGGCAAACACATCCACACCACTAGCAAGAATGGTTTGCACATCCTCCATCCGTCCTTGAAAATCTGGTGTTAATGCTTCCACTTTGGTTGCAGGGCACTGATGTTTAATAGCCGTAATGGCTTTCGCGTAATGCGCTGCCCCACCATCGGGTAAATCATCCCGATCAACGGATGTGAGCACCACATATTGTAATTGCATCACCGCCACCGTTTTCGCCGTGTTAGCCGGTTCATTGGCATCCAACCATCCTCTCGGATTGCCGGTATCGACAGAACAAAACTGACATGCACGCGTGCAAACCGAACCCAACAACATAACAGTGGCAGTGCCATGACTCCAACATTCACTCATATTCGGACATTTGGCTTCTTCACACACTGTGCTCAATTGATGTTCGGTCACCAATTGTTTGACTTGCTTAAATTTTTCTGACGATTCAACCCGAATTTTTAACCAGGATGGTTTTTTGATACGTGTAGGGGATGTTGTATTCGCATTGGCTTTCACCCCATCCCGAATGGCTGAAAACCCCTGAGCAGTTTTGTATTTTTGCCCGCTATCCACCACGATAGCAATGTCGCGAAATGTTTGCATGAAGCCATCACCCATACGTCGAAAGTGCACGAGATTATAAAGCATCATTTACTTAACAACAATGCTTCAGGCATCTCTTAAAAGGCATAAAAAAACCCCTCACATGAACAATCATGTGAGGGGTTTTTATTAGGTTCGATAATAGAAGCGATTAAGCTAAATCACCTAACCATTTCAGACCCACATAAAAACCATGGTATCCAAAGTTACTGCGATCACCTGGGATGCCCAAGCCATCAATTAACACAGGTTGTTGCATGGACTGCGGATAGCTTACCCATTGATAACCGGCTTCAAATACCAAGTCACCATTGGCTAACGCATAGTCATACTCCATCCCTAATTTAGATTCCAATGCAGGTACTAACGCACGTGTACGGTTGCTTGGACCCAAAATAACAGAGGTTTCATCTCTGACAACAACATCGTCTTTAACAGATACAGCGTTCACACGAAACCGATTGATGGTCACTTGAGCATCGCCCGCTAACACTGCAACCGCGGCTTTACCAACCAACTTCAAGTTAGATTCACCTACCGTATAGAATGCATCAATTCCTACTCGTGGACCAATACCAGTGAATTTTTGATTAACGTGGTAGTTGGTAGCCAAACTAATAGATTCAGGCTGCTCTTCAGCCGTATCAACAAAGCTTGCGCTTAAATTCAAATGAGACCGCTCACGTTTGATTTGCGCATATTGCAAACCAGCATGGAGTCGAGTGCTCACTTGAGAACCCCAGTGTGCCAATTGGCCAAATTCTAAATTCACCGCGTTGAATTTAGATTTAACACGTTCTGGAGAAACCGGCGATAAAACTAATTCATCAATGTCCTCATCTGATAGCAATGTACTTGGTATATCACCGAAGAGAGTGATATTTCGACGGCTGGATTTAGAAAAATAAGTCCAGTTTACTGTCACATCATTGCCTGTACCAAAATGATATCCACCTTCTAAACGAAAGCCAGAAGCCCATTTAGAGTTACTGGATAAATCTGTGTACAATTGGTCGCCCGTAGGTTGTACATAGATGTATTGAGCACCAACGTGCCATCCATTTTGTTCGCAAGGAACAACAACGTTTTCCCCGGAGCATTCACCGACCGGTGCAACTTTTTCAAACGCAGCAGCATGTGCACCGCCCCCAATACCCAGTGCCACTAACGCACTGATAATCTTTGTATAATGTTTCATTTATGAAAATTCCTCACTACTTCTTGTTATGTCTGGTTAGCTAAGATAACTACGGAGAAAGAATTACCTCAGTTCGGCGAGAATATTCATTACGTGAACAATTGTCAACCATAAAATTATTTTTACAATCATTTTGCTTATTTATATTACGATGAGGTGATTAATATACTCCCTTATGGTTATAAAAAAATCACCTATGCCATCAAAATTAATCATCGTGTCTGCTTGACCCAGAGCCAATTATCCATGAGAATGTGCGCCATGCCAATTCAACAGTTTTCAATGACATTAGTGCGCACCACTATGATTGCGCCCCATGTGAAGCACTTTGCCTTTCAAATTGAACCCGGCAAAGCGCTTGATTTCATTCCAGGACAATTCATTACCTTACAAGTCCCCACCACTGACAAAACCTTGCGCCGCAGTTACAGCATTGCCTCCATCCCGGGACAAAGTGATTTTATCGAATTTGCCGCCGGTTATGTAGAAGGGGGACCAGCTACCCAATTTTTATTCAATCTTGAACCGGGTGCTCAAGTACGTGCCATCGGACCGGCTGGACGTCTGATATTACGCGAAGAAGATCAACCACAACGTTATATTTTGGTCGCAACCAGTACTGGCGTGACGCCGTTTCGCAGTATGCTAATGCAATTGGCGCAGCGTCTGCAAAATTTCGATTTGCAAGTTGTACTCTTGCTGGGCGTTCAACATCAAGCTGACTTAATTTACGCGGCCGATTTTATTGAGTTCGCTCATCAACATCCTAATTTTGAATTTCGAGCTCAATACAGTCGTGAAACACTGACCGAACCTAAACCTTATGAACATGAAGGCTATGTGCAACAAACCTTCGATGAATTAAATTTACACCCCACCGAAGATATTGTGTACTTGTGCGGCAACCCTGATAT
>WLWR01000176.1 GCA_012103495.1 Legionellales bacterium | reverse complement strand
ATTTGAATATTGAACGTGAACGTGCGGAACAATTAGGTGTTCCCATTCGAAATGTTTTCAGTGCTCTAGAAATTTATTTAGGTTCCGTTTTCGTCAATGACTTTAATTTTTTGGGTCGCACCTATCGAGTAACTGCCCAAGCCGATGCACCGTATCGAAAAACCGTCGATGACATTGCTCGCATACGCGTACGCGATATCGATGGGAATATGGTACCTCTTGGTTCAGTAGCAATTTTTGAAAATAAAACTGCCCCAGCGCGAGTGCCACGCTACAACTTATATCCAGCCGGTGCTTTATTAGGTGATACTGCTGCTGGCTACAGTTCCGGACAAGCTCTAGCAACCATGGAACAGTTGGCTCAAGAATTACTGCCGGAAGGCTTGTCTTTTGAATGGACAGAAATTGCATTGCAAGAAAAGTTGGCAGGCAATACTGGCACCATTGCTTTCTTATTAGGAGTCATGTTTGTATTTTTATTGCTGGCAGCACAGTATGAAAGCTGGACACTGCCTTTAGCAATTATCTTAATCGTACCAATGTGCTTATTATCAGCAATCATAGGCATTGGATTGGCACAGATGGATAACAATATCTTAACTCAAATTGGCTTTGTCACATTGATTGGGTTAGCCAGTAAAAATGCTATTTTGATCGTAGAATTTGCCAAACAAAAACAAGCCCAAGGGTTGAATATATTTCGTGCTGCCATTGAGGCAGCTAAGATTCGGTTACGTCCGATTTTAATGACTTCATTTGCTTTCATTTTTGGCGTGATTCCACTGGTCATTGCCACCGGACCGGGAGCAGAAATGCGTCGAGCTATCGGGGTTACTGTATTTAGTGGAATGTTGGGCGTCACTTTTTTTGGATTAATCTTTACGCCAGTGTTTTTCGTGATTTGTCGCTCCTTACCTGGTTGGTTGCGTAATCGTTTTTCCTCGCCTCAATCAAACAAGTGATTCGATTCAAGCGTATGCTAAACTTCAAATAACCCCGTTTAATCCTTGTTTCTAACATGAACTCACCAACCAACGACCAGGATTATATTGCCCTGGAACAACAATATGGTGCTAACAATTATCACCCTTTACCGGTGGTTCTCATCCGTGGTGAAGGCATTTATGTTTGGGATGTTCATGGCAAGCAATACATTGATATGATGAGTGCTTATTCAGCAGTCAGTCATGGTCACTGCCACCCTCGCTTGGTCAAAATTCTTATTCATCAAGCCAAACAGTTGAATTTAACCTCACGCGCTTACTACACCGATAAACTCGGTGCTTTTTTAAAGAAAGCCTGTGAGTTATTTCAAATGGACAAAGCCTTACCTATGAATACCGGCGCTGAAGCGGTAGAAACAGCTTTAAAAGCCATACGTAAATGGGCTTACACTGTCAAACAAGTGCCTAAGAACCAAGCGGAAATCATCGTATGTCGCGGCAATTTCCATGGTCGCACCATTGGTATCATTAGTTTCACCAGCGAACAACAATATCGTCAAGGGTTTGGGCCTTTTGCGCCAGGATTTAAAATCATTCCCTATGGTGACGTCTCAGCGTTGGCGCAAGCCATTACCCCCAATACCGCTGCGTTTTTAGTTGAACCGATTCAAGGTGAAGGTGGGATTGTTTTACCACCTTCGGGTTATTTAGCGCAATGTGCAGCCATTTGTCGAGATAACAATGTTTTGTTGGTAACCGATG
This sequence comes from Legionellales bacterium, assembly GCA_012103495.1. Lineage (GTDB taxonomy): Bacteria > Pseudomonadota > Gammaproteobacteria > WLWR01 > WLWR01 > WLWR01. The sequence goes on along the minus strand of WLWR01000176.1, from coordinate 1,724 downwards.
AAGTGCAAACAGGATTGGGTCGTACTGGAAAGTTACTCGCCAGTTATCACGACGATGTGCAACCAGACGCATTGATTTTGGGCAAAGCATTGGGTGGTGGCATCTTACCCATTTCCTTATTTTTAGCACGCGACGATGTGATGAATGTTTTTCAACCCGGCGATCACGGCAGCACCTTTGGTGGCAATCCATTGGCAGCTAGCATTGGATTGGAAGCATTGAATATCATTGAACAAGATCAATTAGCCGAGCGCGCTGAACAATTGGGGCACTATTTTCAACAACAGTTACTCAATATGCATTCCCCTCTCATCAAAGAAATCCGTGGCCAAGGATTATTGATTGGCATCGAAATTGATCCACAACATGCTTGCGCCCGTCACCTTTGCAAACAGTTATTACATCTTGGATTGCTCAGCAAGGAAACGCATCAAACCGTCATCCGTTTGGCACCTCCTTTAATTATTACCAAACAGCAAATTGACGATGCCGTGTCCATTCTCCAACAGGTTTTAATCAATCACTCACAATCCCCTCCAAAAACACTACCCAAATGATTGCTGCCCAAGCAAACTCTCAGTACACTGATCGCAGTTTGGCACACATAAAAAGGAGAATACTGCCGTGCATATTCAAGATTGGGCTTACCAAACAGATACCTTTAACGCACAAGGTTTCATTGCCTTTGATGATTCGATCAAAACGCCTCAACCGGTCGTGCTAGTAGCGCATGATTGGTCTGGCTGCAATGAGTTTGCCAAGCAACAAACTCAACGATTGGCAGCATTGGGATACGTTGGGCTTGCCATTGATTTATACGGTGAAGGTCAAATAGGGCAAAGCAATGATCAGAAAATGAAATTAATGCAACCATTATTAGAAGATCGCTCCCTCATCATGCAGCGCTGGCAAGCGGCAATTACCAGCCTCGCTTCACTTCCCCAGGCAAATACTCAAAAAATAGCGGCGATTGGCTTTTGTTTCGGTGGCTTGTGTGCATTGGATTTGGCTCGCCATACTGACACCATTCGTGGTGTGGTTAGTTTTCACGGGTTACTCAATCCACCAACCACTGTCACACTATCATCCATCCCAGCTCGTATTTTAGTTTTACATGGTTACGATGATCCGATGGTGCCTCCTGAGCAAGTAAATCAATTCGCTGAAGAAATGACCCAAGCTCACGCCGATTGGCAAATTCATCTGTACGGCCATACCCAACATGCATTTACCAATCCACAAGCCAATGATGCCACACTGGGAACTATCTATAATAAACTCATGGCCAAGCGTGCCTGGTTACAAATGGAACATTTTTTAATTGAAATTTTTGAGTAAATTTTTTGAAGGAGAAAATCATGTCATTGACTCATTTTGTCAGACTCAGTCTACTGATTCTTTTAAGCGCCATAGGATTGGTAGGCTGTGGCGACGCTTCGCAAAGTGAAAATAATTATCAAACATTGATCACCGATGCGAAATCACGCATCCAACAAATTGATGTCCAAACACTGGCAGATCGACAACAACAAGATCCCAATTTGCTGATCATTGATGTACGTGAAGATAACGAATGGCTTGCCGGACACATCCGCGGCGCCATCCACATCAACCGTGGCATTTTAGAACGTCAAGTCAGTGAACGTTTTCCTGATTTAAGCCGCCCCATTATATTGTATTGTGAAGGCGGCGGTCGTTCCGCGTTAAGCGCTGACAGTTTACAA
>WLWR01000003.1 GCA_012103495.1 Legionellales bacterium | reverse complement strand
ATCGATCAGTGAAAGTCCCATCAGTCATAAACAATTGGCGCACTTATTGGATCGCATTCACGATCAAACCATCTCCGGAAAAATCGCCAAAACCGTATTTGAAGCCATGTGGCAAGGTCAAGGCAGCGCGGATCAAATTATTGAACAACAAGGCTTGCAACAAGTAACTGATACCACTGCAATTGCCGCGATCATTGACGATATCATCGCCAACAATCCACAACAAGTAGAGCAATACCGCAGCGGCAAAGATAAATTATTTGGTTTTTTTGTCGGTCAAGTCATGAAATGCACGCAAGGCAAAGCCAATCCACAACAAGTCAATGAATTACTACGTGAAAAATTGCAGTAAAGAATAAAGTAACGACTCACCACAATTGACCCGAGCAGCCATCTTTCACATCTTGGAGGAAAAGCCAGATTTAAGTGCAATTTTCGTTCAAGATGCGCCAAAGATAGCTTTTCGCTGAATTAATTAAATCGGGGGACAGTATACTTAATTCAATTCCCAATTAAGTATACTGTCCCCCGATTTCCGATTAAGTATACTGTCCCCCGATTTCAATGAATCGTGACTATTGTTACTACCAATCCCAGTTATAGACCATGGCAATAAATGCTGTATTGACATGACCACCAATCATGGTTCTAAACTCATGGTTTTCACCCAACACCATCATCCCAATGACACCCGGGCCAGTGGGAATCAATTTGTAAACATCGGGTGAACCCATCCGTACGGGTTGGGAAAAATAAGGATTGCTGGTTAGCAACTCAACCACCGGATCCGCTGCCAGGTTTCCCAAGGATACCATCTCCTGTGAAGCAGGTTGTTCCAAAAAAGCTGGGCGCAAATCCAACGTTGTCGAGTTTGTTTCACTCGGCGCTGAGTACATATAATGCGTTAATAATAGTAGTAGTGATAACAACCCCAATTGGCACAGCCGTTTGCCAATATCCATCAACAACATTCCTTTGTGTTTATGGTCCATCATGCACTCCAGTGACTGAGTTTATTTTTTTATAATGCAGTGAACTGTGATAACTACGCTGCCTGCGACAATGCTTTGTATCATTCACTGTAGTTCATTATTGGTTAAATGCAAAAATCAGCAACATACTGGCAACCACTGTTTTTCACTGAGGCAAAGAGTGATCGGGTACCATCCCCGCTTGAATCGTTGTACAATAGCGACCCTTTAACTCGAGTGACTGATTGACCCATGGCGAATAAGTTGTACATCCAAACGTATGGCTGCCAAATGAATGAATACGATTCTGACAAAATGGCAGCCGTATTGGCCGACTCGCATCAATTTGAACGTACCGATCAAATTGAAGAAGCCGATGTGATTTTATTGAATACCTGCTCCATTCGTGAGAAAGCCCAAGAAAAAGTATTTTCACAATTAGGACGCTGGCACGATTTTAAATTGCAAAATCCGCAAGTGGTGATTGGTGTCGGCGGCTGCGTTGCCAGTCAAGAAGGCAAAGCAATTCTACAGCGTGCGCCATACGTGGACATGGTCTTTGGACCACAGACGTTACACCGTTTACCAGAACTGTATGAACAAGTACGTCGTCAACGCAAATCCGTGGTGGATATTAGTTTCCCCGAAATTGAAAAATTTGATCGCTTGCCCGAACCTAAAGCTGAAGGCCCAACCGCATTCGTTTCAATCATGGAAGGCTGCAGTAAGTATTGTAGTTTTTGCGTAGTACCCTACACTCGTGGTGAAGAAATTAGCCGCCCCTTTGACGATGTGCTCACCGAAGTTGCCTCATTGGCAGAACAAGGCGTACGTGAAGTCAACTTATTAGGCCAGAATGTCAATGATTATCGCGGTCCCATGCACGAAGGTCAAACCGCCGATTTAGCTTTGTTGATCCAATATATTGCAGCTCTTGATGGGATTGATCGTATTCGTTTTACCACCTCGCATCCACTGGCATTTTCCGACACGTTGATTCAAGCGTATGCTCAAGTACCCGAACTAGCCAACCATTTGCATTTACCGGTTCAAAGCGGTTCGGATCGCATCTTGGCCCTGATGAAACGTGGTTACACTGCATTGGAATACAAATCAAAAATTCGCAAATTGCGTCAAGTCCGCCCTGACATCAAGTTGTCATCGGACTTTATCATTGGCTTTCCTGGTGAAACACCGGCTGATTTTGAAGCAACGATGCAATTAATTGACGATATTGGTTTTGATCATTCGTTTAGTTTTATTTACAGTCCTAGGCCCGGCACACCGGCAGCGACCTTAACCGATGACACACCGCTGACAGAAAAGAAACAACGGTTGCAACAATTGCAACAGCGGATCAATCATCAAGCACAACAAATCAGTCGCAGCCTGGTTGGCACCACTCAACACATTTTAGTCACGCGTCTTTCCAAGAAAAATGCCGATGAATTGGCTGGCAGAACGCAATGCAATCGTGTGGTTAACTTTGCCGGCCCAACGCAACTTATCGGCCAATTTGTTGATGTGACCATCACTGAAGCCCACCCCAATTCTTTGCGTGGCCAGTGGCAATCATGATTTCACTTGCACAGTAAAATCAACTTCGACTAGACTTAGAATGAGTCAAGTAACAGAGGATTATTAAACAATCTTGAGCAGACACGCACACTCAGCTCGTATTTCATTTACCCCGGTAGACAACGAGCGTCTTGCCAGCCTATGCGGCCCTTGCAATCAACACTTACAACAGATCGAACACCATTGCGGCGTCGCCATCCACCAACGCAGCCATATGTTTCAAATCTCGGGAAAATCGCCAGCCATTCAAACAGCAAAAAATTTATTGCATAGCCTCTATCAAGCCACTGAGCAAACCACTTCACTTACTGCTGATCAAGTCCATCGATTGATTCGTCAGCACGATCAAGCCGCACCGCATGCCACACCGCAACCATCAACAACAATAAAAACACGCATAAAAACCATTCAAGCCAACAATCCCCATCAAAGTCGCTATATTCAAAACATACAGCAACACCCAATCAATTTCAGCATTGGTCCTGCCGGCACCGGTAAAACGTACTTAGCCGTTGCTTGCGCAGCGGCCGCTTTTGATCAAGGTGATGTCGAACGATTAATCTTCGTGCGGCCAGCAGTGGAAGCTGGGGAAAAACTAGGATTTTTACCTGGGGACATGGTTGAAAAAGTCTTGCCTTATTTACGTCCAATTTACGATGCTTTGTATGAATTGTTAGGATTTGACACCACTCAAAAGTTAATCGACCGAGAACTCATTGAAATTGCGCCACTGGCTTTCATGCGCGGGCGCACTCTCAACAATGCATTTATTATTTTGGATGAAGCACAAAATACTACACCGCAACAAATGCAAATGTTCCTCACTCGCATTGGATTTGGTTCCACTGCAGTGATCACAGGAGATATTACTCAAGTGGATTTACCGAACGGCACCCTGTCTGGCCTACGCCACGCTGAAGCCATTCTAAAAGATTTTGACTCACAAATCAGTTTTAACTATTTCACCGCCAAAGATGTTATGCGCCACCCGTTGGTAGGACGTATCATTGAAGCTTACCAACAGGATCCTATCTCATGAATACAGACGCCTACACCATTGCCATCCAAGTTGCCTGTGAACCTGAAGACCCCGTACCAGCCCATGATCACCTGCAGTATTGCGCACACCATGTACTGGCAAGTCTGACACCACGCGCTGATATTTGTTTGCGCATTGTCACGCCACTTGAAAGTCAGCAGCTCAATACGGTACACCGCCATCAAACCAAACCGACCAATGTTTTATCATTTTGTTATCATGATGATGTTGCGACCCAATTAGAAGGTGACTTGGTTTTGTGTGCACAAATCATTTGTCACGAAGCACAATTGCAACAAAAATCATTGGATGCGCATTGGGCTCATTTGATTATCCATGGCATTTTGCATTTGGCCGGTTTTGATCATGAATTAGAACAAGATGCACAACGCATGGAACAGCAGGAAATAAAGTTATTAGCTCAGTTGGGATTTCCCAATCCTTATGAATAAACCACCGAGACGCCTTATGAATGATATTGCTCAAGTCACAACCTCCAAACCACCTCGCCGCTGGTTAGAACGGCTGTTGCATTTTTTTATGGGGGAACCGCGTGATCGTGATCAATTAGTTGATGTGTTGCGTGATGCCAAACAACGAGAAATTGTTGATGCCGATGCGCTGGCAATGATGGAAGGCGTGTTATTGTTTTCACAAATGCGTGTACGCGACATCATGATTCCGCGCAGCCAAATGGTCACCATTAATGAAGAAGATTCCCTGGATGTTATTTTTGCGACAGTGACGCAACATGGACACTCCCGCTTCCCTGTGTTAAGTGACCACCGTCAAGACATCATTGGTATTTTACACGCCAAAGATTTATTAAATTACGATCCCAAGCAACCGGAGGCTTTTGATTTATCCGACATCATCCGCCCCGCGGTGGTAGTACCACAAAGCAAACGATTGGATACATTATTGAATGATTTTCGTCAAAACCGCAATCACATGGCCATCGTGGTCGATGAATATGGCAGCGTGGCCGGTTTTGTCACCATTGAGGATGTGTTGGAACAAATTGTTGGTGACATTGCCGATGAATTTGATATTGATGAAGACGCATTTGTCAAAACTCATCCCGATGGGCGTTACATTATCAAAGCACACATGCCAGTGAAAGACTTCAATGAATACTTTGATGAAGAAGTTTCAACCGGTGAATTCGATACCATTGGTGGATGGGTGACCCACACGTTTGGCTACGTTCCCAAGCGCGGTGAAAGCATTCGTTTGGGACGTTATCAATTTACCGTGTTAAATGGCAACAATCGGCGGATCAGTTTATTACAAGCACGAATGGTAGAGTAAGCGTCGCTCACATACCGTTTCATTTATAGCCATCCATCTCAGTTCAACCTGCACCCAAAAGATCACTTTTCGCTGAACGAGTTACCTTCGTGCAGATGGCGCCGGCTGGCTCTTTTGTTCTTGTTCTTCTACCGAGAAGCTGATTTGGTGATCATCGGCTTGTGGTTTGCTCTTTAAATCCAACAAGTCTGAGTTTGACCCTTGAATGCAGTCCCTAATTTGTCGATACCGTTGTTCAATATCACCCAGGGACTCTATGTATTGTCCCTCAGCTTTATCATCGTAGAATGCCAGTTTTAATTGGCTAGAGGTAATCCCATTGTACTCGCGGATAGCCAGAAAAGTCGCCATAATTTGAACCATAGAATCGGTAGGTTGCTGGGTGGCAGCATAATCAGAAAATCCCAAATGAAAACTGCCGGTTGGCAACCCTTGTCTATCTTTTTCACCGGTCGTCAATACCGCTTTGACCAATTTAATCAAACGTTGCTGCTCATCAGACAGTGTAGGCTTGGTTGTCTGCTCAGATTTGGCACTGGTTAACGCTGCCTTAGCCGAGGTCGAAGGATAGTAAGTAACAAAGCTTGTGAATGTTTTCTTGATCCACCCCTCTGGTTGCACCCAAACATGCACCTGCCCACTTGTAAACTCTTTGACTACTGTAAAAATAGGCTCAACGACTTGCGACAATGCCTGCGCTTTTATTCCCTTGTTTTTTAACAACTTGTTTTGCTTTTTATCCCCTTCTTTTACTACCCAAATCGATTGCCGTATTTGTTGCTGAATCTGATCGTTCGATCTTGCTGGACGCGATTTCAAGGCAATGGTATTTTTTTCATCATAGAACCATCGTTGCATGTCTTGTTCCAACCACCATTGAGTGCTTCCTATCAAATCCACCGCCTCTCCAGCAAACCAGTCGTCTGGTGTTTGATAGCGTTCGCTTGGTTTGCCTGGCAGGACAGCCTCCGTTTGTTGTACGTCGCTGCTCTCAATCTGTGGAAATGCAAAAAAAGCATCATCGGGGAGCTGGCTAACTCGTTTATCAAAATGAAGCCTCACCGATGGTTCACGTAATGGTGGTAAAAGAGTGTATTGATTTACGTATTCTCTCATCTCCTTTAGCCGGGTAAATAATGCTTCACTTCGTTTACTATCTAAGGAACTGACCATGCTAGTGCCAATCCCCATTTGTTTACAACAATACACCAAGCGTGCTAAAACTCCCAATGACCACGGTTCAATTTGTTTAGCTTTGTGTTGGCGGTGCATACGAATGATCGTCGAAAATCCTTGGAGATATTTCAGGTAGTGATGTACCGACTCAGAGTGACGTGCAAAACAACCCTTGGCTTGTTCATTTTTCTCAAATAAAGTACTTAAAGATTCTAATTGTTGCGTCAATGCTTCCAGTTGTAGCTGAGCATCGGAGCTTACCTCATCGTCCTGTTTTATCTGTGCTAAAACACCTTGAGATATTTGCAAAGACTTCATTAATGCCACAATATTATCTTCAGTCTCAATCAAGATCGAATTTTGATCTGTCGATAGTAATCTTTTCGATTGTTTTTTTTTCTTTATAAGTTCTTCATTTATAGCATGTAAGCTTAATCTTATGTTCCGAAATAATGCCGACTGGTGTTTATTGGACTCTCTCAAAAACCTCATCCCTACATGTAAGCTTAATCTTATGTTCCGAAATAATGCCGACTGGTGTTTATTGGACTCTCTCAAAAACCTCATCCCTAATTGAATGAATTGATTAACAGCAGCATCATTACTGGCTTCAGGCCACTGTACAACGTGTCCATTGGATATCATCCTATCAGGCAAGCCTATCTGCATGGGAATAAATTGTATATCACCAGCACTGGACAAACTCGCTTCATCGTCCGAATCTTCATCTTCAATTAAGTCTGCTGACTTTGCTAAACCAGCCCACTCACAAATCTGCCTGAAATTAATTGTTTTTTGAAAAGTCGTCGACTGTTGCAACAAGTTAAACAATCCGGTTTCTGGATCCGAGGAATTTTTTATTGTATTGGACGTCAGTAACGTTAGATGCAAAAATGGGATTTTTAACATTCCCTCATCGTCTTGTAGGTATTCTACCGCTCGATAAATCTGATTTACCTCTTCTTCATTAAACCGATGAATATCTTTTATTAAAAATGTTTCAGGTAACCGGTCTTGATACACGCAGTATTGAATAATTAATTTTAAATAATACACTGCCATCGGATGAGGCTTGGTCTCTGATGATTTCTCATCGATTGACCATTGAAAATATCGTTGCAACTCATCCAGCTGTGTGACTTGTTTCTTATCAACCTCATGTACAATAATACTTATGGAATCATCAGAACTTTTTTGATCTCCTGATTCAACCTTATGCAGACCAAGCATTATAGGAGGAACCTCTGCCGACACTTCTTCAAAAGTTTGAGCCACCACCTCATCGTTACGATCCATTTGACCGTCTCCATCCAAATAAGCGCCTAGCACTGGTTGTAATTGACGCCATAAGGTTTCGCGAAACGATGAACTCTTAGCAGCCGGGCTACGAGGAACCAGATGCTCAACTTGTTCAATGTAACCCCGAACTATTTCATGCAGTTGCTGTCGTAGAACGATATCTTGTAATACTTGAAAAGGAGGGGTATCGGGATCCAAGCAATAACCGTGCGCCATTAATTCTTCACGATCACGTCCCAGTAAAAAATCATCCAAGGTCCCCACATCTAAATTCGCAAACATCTGTCGATGAGCGACTTTAAGTTTCTGATAGAAATCATTATTTAGCCGACTAAACTCAAACACTGAGACTTGAGTCACGCTGGCCATCTGATCCAATCGTTCCAATTTTTTTAACAAATCATTGTGAGCATTGATAAAAAGTTGATCCGGTGAGGAGTCAGTGTTTTTATCTTGATCGTCTTTGGCAAAACATTCAATGCCATTTTTTTCTAAAACCGATTGAGTCATTTGAGAAACTCGCACAGCAAAAGTCAGCAATGACGCTAGATTTGATTGAAACGATCGCCCCATATTGAATCACCGATGATTACTAAAAATAAACGGGGATTATTGTAACACAATGTGGACAAAAAAAGTGTGGCGCGCGGCAATCTTCCTAACCTATGGTTAGGGTGGGATGAGTAGAAGCAGTAGAAACAGGCCAGTCAAACTCTTTAAAAACCGTTTCAATATCTTGTTGTAAAGAGTCGTCATTCAACGATGGCGATGAATCACTTTTACAGCCCAAAAGTTTCTGCAACTCTTGCGCTCGTTCATCTTTTTCACCAGAGCAAGTCCAAGAACGCGGGATCTGATCCCGTTTGTCGGTGATTTTCAAGGTGACAGGCATCGCTTGCTCTGAACTGCTGTTCACTTTATTTAGTGTCTCTTGAATAGCAGATATGACCAGAAACACCTTGCGCACCATCTCGGGCTGATTGAATTTTCGACCGATGGTTAACTTGAGCACCGGTGACTTGGCAGGTCCATCTTGAGTTTCAGTTTGATAAACATCATCCACCGGCGCAACCCCATTATTGAGTAATGTCAACACGCACAATCGAACAAGTTCTGCTTGCAACGTCTGCGACGCTTGAGCAGCTTCATCGGTTGACGCTGCTGGTAACGAATCCGCCGTTTGTGCGGTGGTTTCTACTAAAGCGTCAGACAGTATCACCATGGTTCGATTGTTTCGTTTGCGAACTTCAACCACTGTTTCATCTGATTGCGATTCACCATTACTACGATTATCCCGCCATCGTGTATTAATCACTTGGCAAACATCTTGTAATTGCTCTGGATAATCACGTTCACCCGACGTTGGCTGCGATGTGGTGTCTCCTGATGTATTTAATAACTGTTGCGCTTCAAGAATCCTTTGATGCCCAAGATATAACTCTGCCTTGGTGGTGCGAGCATTACTAAGTGGCTCACCAGTAGGCCGCTGGGTAGAAAGCGATGCACGACGACGCTCAGTAAATAGAGGCTGAGTATGCCGCCACCTACGTTCTTCTCGAGAAGAATCAGTATCATTCTCTTTACGTATCTCTGCATATTCATCAGTAGTAGGCTGCCGGTGTGCAGAAAAGCGACCGGCGGCTTTCGATTGCTCCGTATGCACCTTGCCCCTCGTGTCATGCGCCAATGGAGAAGCAGTAGTCTTATCATAATCATCAGGTGATAGAGTAGTATTAGTAATAGGCAGCTCTCGCGGCCTAGAAGAGTCTTCTTCTGCTACCTGGGGTTGGTGAAGTGATGTTGCCCTCCGATTCGATAAACTTTCACTTTCATCTACCCTCTCAACTTCTTGCTGTTGCCCCTTTGGTAGTGGTTCATCAGTTGGTAATAATTGATACGCTTGATGACTACCACGCCACTGACGCCAAGCCACTCGTAATCGATTGATCAAAATTCGCAATCGTCCCGACCATCCCAATGTCTTTTGCGCATGGCCAAACACCGCTTTGGCCGATTTTGCCATTGCCATACACGCCGGTGACGAAAACAGTGAAAACATCGGCATCACCGTCTGAATTTGCAACTGCCCAGCGCCTGGGACATTCGCATCGGTAATCGGTCGATTGGTTGAATACTTAAACACTTGCTGCGCTTGCTGCACATACCGTCTCGCAGCCGGCGTCAAGGTTCCATCACTGTCATCAATCCACTCATCCAACTGCCAGCGTAATGGGAAATTACCCGTTGGATCCTGTTCTCTTAACAGACTCCACAACTCTACCTGAGCCATCACCACGCCAGTGCGATCTTCACCACTTTTACAATGAGCACTTTTTACAACACCCATCTCTTGCGCAATTAACAGTAGCAACACTTGCAATTGGCAACCATTGACAATCGCTTGCTCGGCAGGATCTTCCGCATAAGCCATGAACATTTCTATTACAAGTTGACAAAAATTAATTAATTTTCGTCGTGGAGTATCACGGCCAATCTGTTGGTTATCACGCACCCCCCCAATCCGAGTTAAAAGGGTCGACAAGGAATTTTTATCCGGTTTTTGTCGCAACTCAATAACTTCTTGCAGCTTCTTCAATAAGTCAGTCTTGATTCCCTCGAGCTTGATTCCCTCGAGATTCAGGTCTGCATCGCTGCCATCGAACTTATCCTCCATTACGTTATCAAACAAAGTGTTAATATGCTCGCCCATCCATCCGGCGTACTTCTTCATAGCTGCTGCATTCACAGCATCAAATTCATCGGATCGAATCGCTTTCAAAGAAAATGGATTGGTTGGGACATTCAAAAAGGCAAGATCAAGCTGAACATCATCGCCAAACTCTTTAAAGTCAAATACCATCTCACCCTGAGAGCGTAATTCGGTTACGATGGTCTTTAGGGTTCCACCATCGATTTGTCTCACTGCTGTGGCAGAAGCTTCTATTTGGCGCCGACCACTGCATTCACTGGTAACAGTGTCAATAATTGATTGAAGCCATCGTTTTTCATAGCTTAGCAACCCAAGCAGTAAGACTCGAACCTTCTTCTTCTCGTTGGCTTTTTCAACATCGTTTGGACCTAAATCCTTGCATACCTGCTGTAAAAATTTCAGGAGCACCACTTTGGCAGACTTTACATCTGCACTCGCTGACCCTTTTTTGCCAATCGGCAACAAGGAACCATGACGATAGCCGGTGAATAATGGTTTCAGTTCTGCTTGACTGTTTCCATCTCCTTTATTGACACAACCAACCACCACTTTCCGAAAATTAACCACGTCTTCCCCAGTGCGATTGGTGCTGGGAACACCTCTTTCTCCCACAGGCTCGCTGTAACTGAATACTTGTTGTGGATTTGAATTGTCAGGATTGCTCGATGATAATTGGTAACAGTTAAAAAGTGCCGGCCAACCTTCGTTTTCCACTACAATAGGTTCGGCTCTTTGAATGTCTTTAACCGTTAAAGGGATCTGTTGCTGATTGGCAAAAGTCACAAGCTTGCTTAGATAGTCACCGCAAATATTTTTAGCAGCATCAACATTGTTCAGATGTACTTGAGACTGATTGGGAAGGCGATAAGTTTTAACAATCGCATCCTTCAACCGATTCCAGCGAGAATGCCATGATCCAGCCAAGATAGGTCCCATGGAGGCTCCTTCCAAGGCACGCTTCAAGGCTGTGTCAGCAAGCAATTCATCCTGCTGTTCATCCTTTCGATCACGTTCTATTGGCAAAAATACACCGCCGTCTTTAAGAAATGATGTTTGGTCAATATTTGCATGTGTGTTTATAAACTCACTTGCTTGCTCGAAGAATAGTTCGGCTTGTTGTTTTACCAACTTAACTGCATCATCAGAAACATCTGACGCATGCTGTGTAATTGCTGCTAATGACGCCTGATACAAAGAGTTCAATCGACGCTTAAAATCAGCCGTTGTAGGCCCACTCAAAGAATCGACCTGATAATTCGTAAAGATACACGCCTTTTGCTGATGAGTAGAATGCATTTGCAAAGGCATGCTCTGATCATCAGCGTTATGCTTTGCTTCAGAAACAGCTAAGTCGTCTTCCGAATTCAAAAAGGTGTATTGCTGATACTTGAATTTAGCATCTGGACTCGTATCTTTTGCGCCCGTGGGGAGCGGCTTTGAATCCGCGGGGAGCGGCTTTGAATCCGCGGGGAGCGGCTTTGAATCCGCGGGGAGCGGCTTTGAAGGCTTTGTCAAAAAATCAGATATAGATTGAAGCACTCTTCTACGCATGATTATTTTATTCCTGACCTGAAGTCATCTACATACACCATTAAACACGTTGCCGCCATTCGATTTTTACATTCGTATTTAGCATCTTTAACAAACTGGTGTCGGTTAAAATATTCCCATTATACGCTTAAATCACTTCATACACTATAACGAATATCGATTAACAAATTATTAAACCATCTTCTTTTTTTTAATAAACTTATTCTTTAACAAATTCCTGCGAATCCCCCCATGAAAAAATTCCAGTCATTTCAATTCCCCAAGCATTTATGGCAAAATGGCCGCCTGGTTGATTTCATCACTGTTTATTCCCTTGAATACTTTACGTTGTTACCGCTTGTTCGATTGGTTAGGATGGTCCGCACTGGTTGGCGGTGCTTTGTTAACGCTAAGCTTTGCCCCCTTTCAACAATTTTGGTTGGCGCCACTGTGTGTGGCCTGGTTAGCGTGGTTGTGGTCACGCGCGTCAACACCTTGGCACGCGGCTTTGCTGGGTGGATTGTTTGGCTTTGGTTTTTTTGCTACCAGTGTGTCTTGGATTTTCATCAGCATCTATGAATATGGTGGCACTCCCCTACCGATCGCTTTAGGATTAACCCTTGGCTTGATTTTATTAATGGCTAGCTATTTTGCCATACAAGGATTTTTCCTCACTCGCTATTGGCCGCATAACAGCGCGATCAAATGGCTGTGGGTCTTTCCAGCCAGTTGGGCATTGATGGAATGGGTGCGCGGTTGGTTGTTTACAGGATTTCCATGGATGATGCTCAGTTACAGCCAAGTATTCGGTCCTCTGAATGGTTACGCAGCGATTTTAGGTGGTTATGCTTTGAGTGCGCTGGTGGCATGGCTGGGGGGAGCGTTGACCTATCTGTATTGTCAGCGACAAACATTAGCATCCCAAACCAAATGGCTGCTGATCAGTGTGCTGATCCTCATCCCCTTAGGCGGTGTATTTTTACAATCGGCATCTTGGAGCCAACCACACGGCATGTCGATCACGGCAAGTTTGGTACAAGGCAATATTGAACAAACGGTAAAATGGTCCCCGCAATATGTGTATCACAGCATTGATACGTACACACAATTATCAACCGATCACTGGCACAGTGATCTTGTCATTTGGCCAGAGGCTTCCATTCCATTGCCGTTGGATACAGCACTTGATTTTTTACAACCAGTACTCCAAGCGGCACAGGCTAATGATACCGCTTTGTTAATCGGTATTCCGGTGGCAAAAGCACATACTTCTTATTTTTACAACGCCTTGGTCGGATTGGGTGCAGCCAAAGGTCAATACGATAAACAACATTTGGTACCCTTTGGGGAATACATTCCATTTGAACGTTGGCTGGGCAATGTGTTTGATGTACTGGAGATTCCCAGCCCCAGTTTCACCGTCGGCGCACGCCAACAAACGCCGATCACCGTGCATCATATTCCCATTGCCGCATTCATTTGTTATGAAATTGCCTATGCCAGTGCGGTGCGTCAAACCTTGCCAACCGCACAATTGCTGGTCACCGTGAGCAACGATGCCTGGTTTGGCGATTCATTGGCGCCTTATCAACATTTGCAAATCGCGCAATTTCGATCACTGCAAACTCAACGTGATCAATTGTTCGCGACCAACGATGGCGTGACGGCATCGATTGATTTTCGCGGCCGCCTCTTAGATCGCATTCCTCAATTTGAAGCTCAAGTGTTGGAAACCATCGTGCAACCCAGAGTGGGGAGCACCCCTTGGGTACGCACTGGCGATACACCTTGGCTACTGCTGATGTTGTTTGGCTTGCTGGGTGGTTTATGCTGGGAACGTCGTCATTGTGGTTGATACAGCCGACACAATCCAAATGCCCGAGCAACCGTTGTGGACCGTCAGCCAATTGAATCAAACCACCCGGTTGTTGCTGGAACACGAGTTGGGACAAATTTGGATAGAAGGCGAATTGTCTAATCTATCGCGCCCTCATTCGGGTCATCTTTATTTTTCACTCAAAGACGACCAAGCACAAATCCGCTGCGCCTTGTTTCGCACTCACGGCACTTTGTTGAATTTCACACCAGAAAACGGTCAGCACGTCCATCTGCGTGCCAAAGTGAGTTTGTATGAAGTGCGGGGTGATTATCAATTGATTGTGACCGACATGTCGTTGGCCGGCGATGGCTTATTGCAACACGCTTTTGAACAATTACGCCAAACACTCTCAGCCCAAGGATTGTTTGCGTCAGAATACAAACAACCCCTACCATCCTTGCCACGTCAGATTGGTGTGATCACCTCCGCTACTGGCGCAGCGATTCAAGATATTTTAACCACATTGCAACGTCGCTTTCCGGCCATCCCGGTGGTGGTATACCCTTGCGAAGTGCAAGGCAAACAAGCCGCTCCCCACATTGTCCGGGCGATTGAATGCGCCAATCGACACAATCAGTGTGACGTGTTGCTCCTGGCCCGCGGCGGTGGCTCGTTGGAAGATTTATGGGGATTTAATCAAGAATCTGTCGCCCGAGCTATCTTTGCCAGTCATCTGCCGATTGTCAGCGGTGTGGGACATGAAGTTGATGTCACCATTGCTGATTGGGTGGCCGATCTGCGGGCGGCCACCCCCACCGCTGCCGCCGAAGCCGTCGTGCCGGATCAACAGCAATGGCACGATCATTTCACCGGTTGTTTACAACAATTGCACCGTGCCATGACGCACTGGCTTAATCACCATCAACACACCCTCCATCAATACCGCCAACGCTTACGGCATCCGCATGATTATTTATTACGCTCAAACCAACAATTGGATTTTATCGAACAGCAATTGATTGCGCATTGGCGCACGCAACGGTACCACTGCACTGAGCGGTTAAATCAACTACATCATCAATTACAGCAACAACATCCTCAGCAAAAATTGCAGCGCACGCGCCAGCAAATCGACTGGCTGCAACAACAATTGCGCCAGCACATTCGCCAATGCTTAACCACTTACCAACAACGGTGGCAACAAGCCAGTCAACAATTACATACCTTAAGCCCACTGGCGACGTTAGCCCGCGGCTACGCCATTGCCTTTGATCGACATCAACATCCCATTAAACAAGCCAGTGATGTGAACCTTGGTGATCGTATCAACCTGCGATTATCCGATGCGGAAATTGATGCAACGGTTGAACAAGTCAAACAATTAGACTAGCCTATCGGCAAGAAATTCAGCATGGAGTTGAGTGTGTTGGTACTTAGACTTTGGATGATGAGCAGCTTGCTGTGGTTAAGCATCCCCAACAGCTTCGCCGATTATTTACCGCAAAACACCACGGTACCAGGGGGGATTGCCATTTTACCCATTCAATCGCCCAATCAGCCGATGGTGTATTTTGCTGAAAAACGCGTCCCAGTACTGGCAGATCCCAAGCATCCGCAGCAATGGTTAGCCATTGTCGGGCTGCCCTTGAGGCTATCTTCTGGCGAACAATCGGTCACCATTACCAACCCTGTGCGCCAACAACAAAGTTTCATCATCAATCCTTTGCCAAAAGCCCTGCCAGCACCGGATCCAATTTTGTCGGATCAAGCACAGGCCATACTCTCGCAACAACAAAAAATTATCCATATTGCCAATCAATACTCTGCCACCAATCCTTTCGCACAACCCTTTATCCCACCGATGCGTGGCACACTGTTGAATAAATTTGGCAGCCTGGTGGATGAAATTCCCCAACAGCATATCGCCATCGCCGCCCCAGTGGGTACGCAAGTCATTGCGCCAACCAACGCGGTGGTGCTAGCGATCAAATCATTGCCTTTATTAGGTAAAACGGTTTTCTTAGATCACGGTCAAAGTGTGATCACCGCCTACAGTCAATTGACCAAACTGCAAGTTACCCCCGGTCAATACATTGCCCAAGGCAAACCCATCGGTTATATAAAAGGATTGCCGGGTGAAGTGATGGGCGTACTCATCTGGCATGGATTGATCAATCAAGCGTTGATCAATCCACAACGGTTGTTGGATCCAAAAATAACCATCGATCCTTGTGGGTGATAGCTCTATCCATTGGCAGTTTCAGATACGATGGGAATATTTTCCTCAAGTTTAAATCTCGAGATAAAACCTGCTTTGCAGGCTTACCTGGACGAACAATCTATTTCAAAAAGCATCACAGAGAGCCATGTAAGCATCAGGTGGAATAGGTACCGATACGCGGGAGAAAGATATTAACCGCGGAGAAAGAATTAACCGCGTTGATGATGACGAGAACCGCTATCAGTCACGTAAGGATTGTCTTCGGTATGAAAAATTAATTGCAGTGGTGCACCGACCACCTTGAGCACTTTGCGAAAAGTGTTGATTAAATATTTTTGATAGCTTGCTGGCAGTGCCGTGGTTTGTTTACCATGAATCACAATGGTTAATGGGTTGTGGCCACCGGGGTGGGCGTAGCGTAATTTAATCCGTCGACCTTTGCTCAACGGTGGTTGATGAGCCGCCAGCGCTTGTTCCAAAATTTTAGTCAATTGGCTGGAAGTCATCGGCTGATTGGCTGATTGGTAAGCTTCTTGAATCGAATGAAATAAATCACCCACCCCAGTACCATGCAACGCTGAAATATAATGCACTCTGGCAAAATCGACAAACCCCAGTCGGCGATCAATATCACGTTTGAGTTGTTGCTTGGCATCTTGTGGCAAATGATCGCATTTATTGATGGCAATCACCAAGGCACGTCCCGCTTTGATCACCGACCCCAACAAATGTAAATCTTGCTCGGTGACACCTTCTCGACCATCCACCAACATCACAATCACATGCGCGCGAGCAATGGCCTGCAACGTTTTGATCACTGAAAATTTTTCAATGACTTGCCTCACCCGCCCCCGGCGACGTACTCCGGCGGTGTCAATCACGGTGTATGATTCACCTTGGCGAGTAAAGGCACTATCAATGCTGTCGCGTGTGGTACCCGGCATGTCACACACCACCACCCGCTCTTCGCCTAAGATCCGATTCACCAGCGTGGATTTGCCAACATTCGGTCGTCCAATCACGGCAAACTTAATCCCCTTAGCGGTTGTTTGATCTTCGATTTCCGGTGCTGGCAAGGTTTGCAATAGATCATCCAATAATTCATCCACACCGTGTCCATGCGCCGCCGAGATTGGCCAGGGCTCTCCCAAGCCTAAACTGTGAAATTCCGCGCAGGCACTGTCTTTTTGCAACCCTTCGGTTTTATTCACCAGCAAATACAGCACTTTACCCAAGCGACGTAATTGTTCAGCCACCGTTTGATCGGCCGCCGTCAAACCCGCACGACCATCCAATAACAATAAAACCACATCGGCTTCATCAATAGCCAATTGTGCTTGCTGACTCATCAAGTGATCGATTTCCGCTTGTTCATCGCCAATCCCACCGGTATCCACCAGAATCACTTCACGGTCATGAATCTGCGCTTCGCCATATTGACGATCACGCGTCAACCCCGGCCAGTCAGCCACCAACGCATCGCGACTGCGGGTCAGGTAATTGAATAAAGTGGATTTGCCTACATTGGGTCGCCCCACTAAGGCAATCACCGGTAATTGTGTGGTGGGCATATTGGATGTCATCAGCATTAACCCGCAGGAGTGATTTTTTTACTGGGTTTAAAACTGATCAACACCCCTTTGCTGTTTAACACAAACACTTGATCACCTCGTACCACCGGTGGCGCATAAATCGGCGCGCGCGTGGTCAATCGATTGCGCGCGACGAATTCACCACTGTCTAAAGCCAACCAATGCACATACCCTTCACTATCACCCACGACCACTAAGCGATCGGCAATCGCCGGCGCGGTGGAATGACGGGCTTGCAATTGTTGATTGCGCCAGAATACATGACCGTTGCGTTTATCCAGCGCCCATACGTGCCCTTGTTCATCGGTGATCACCAAGTATCGACCTGAAATGGCCATACCAGTGTTGGAAGAAAATGATTTGCGCCATAGCACTTCACCACTGCGCATCTCAATCGCCATCAAATACCCTTGGAAAGTGACCACATACATTACATTGCGCTCAATGACTGGATTGGCATCAATGCTGACCACTCGCTTTAATTGGGTAGCACCGCGTGGCTGAGCAATGCGACGCTCCCACATGACCCGTCCCGTTTTCAATTGCAAAATGACAATTTTGCCATCGGCAAAACCGACAATGGCATAATCATCGTGCACTTGTACCGCACTGCTGGTATGCAAACGTAAAGGCGTGGTATCGTGTTGATATTGCCAGCGTTTTTTACCCGTATGGGCATCCAGCGCCACCACCACATCGTCCATGGTTTTAACCAATACCAAATTGTGCGCCAAGGTTGGCGGCGCTAACGCTTTGGTGGTTGCCGGAGCACGCCAAACTTCTTGGCCTGTATTTGCATCCAATGCCACCACTTGCGCAGTGCCAGTAACCAACACCACATGGCGTCGATCAGCACTCACACCTGCACTGATGCGATCTTTCACATGGGTGCGCCATTGAGGTTTACCCGTGCGTCGATCCACCGCCACCACTTGGCCAAAACCATCGGCGGCGTACACTGCTTTAGCAGTGACGGCTGGCTGCAATCGCAAATACAAATCGTTGGTACCGCGCCCAGCACTGGCACTCCACAACCGTTGAATTTCCACCTTAGAATCAACTGCCTGCAACGGGGTTGGGGGTTCAACATTATCGGAACCACGGGTGATATTACTCAGCATTTGGCAACCACTGGTCACCAAAGCCAAACTCAAAAAGATCGATAGACGTAACCAAGACATATTAATCGTAACTCTTTTCATGAACAGCTCAAGATGGGCGCGCATTATAACAGCAATCGATGAAGGCGGAAACCGGGGGATCCGCTGTCTGGCTAACGGCCAGACAGCGGAGGAAATTTTTAGCCCTGCTGTGGCGCAGGAGCAGAAGGAGAAGGAGAAATTATTTCATCTAACTGAGTTACCAGGGATGATGACCCGGAAGAAATACACGTAAAGAAACCCGCCGTTGGTAAGGTTGTCGAGCAAGTAACAGGAGAAATGAAGTGATGGGCATTGCGGAGATTCAATCTATCAAAGAGCGCTTGATAAGGAATCGCTCTCATATGAACCTCTACCTTTACGCCTACGTCTACCTCTTTCTCTACCTTCTTTCTTTCTCCTTCCCCTTCTCCTGCTACTACTTCTTCCACCACTACTATTTCTTCTGGAGGAAATAAAGCCTTTATCGGTCGTACATTTTCCGATTCTGAATATTCTTGATTATACTGGATGACTCGCAATATTTTTCTTATCTGTTCTTTCAAAGTTGAGTCTCTTCCCTGCTGACTATTTTTTCCCAATTGTTTCATCTCGGTAGCGGTTAAAAAGACAGAAACAGCCGTGTCATCTAAGCAAAGTTCAAATAGTAACGGCATGACAACAGCATCTGGACTCTCTCTGAATGTCACCATTTCAGCAGCGGACTGCGTTTTCTGGATACTAGATAATAATTGAGAAACAACTGATTCTGATTGGGTCGATCCCCCTGTTCTCACAAGCTGAAACTCCTTAATGACTTGATAAAGTTGATTTAAAATTTGATCATCATTAGTCATCTCCCAAAGATCATTTGAGTCTAATAAAACGGACTTACAAATCCTTGGTAAAAGTACACGAGATAAATCATCGTTCACACTTTGATGAACCATACTGTTTATAGCTTCATCCATAACTTCATCCATAGCTGCAACGTTACCCACGGATACGTACGCTTTTTCATATTCGGATCTATAGAATGCTTCCATAGAAGCAATCACCTGAGGATGCAATTCACTATACGCTTGATAAAATTCACTGTTTTTACCACCCTCACTCAAAAGACCTGAAATTATACGACTGCTTGGTATCGGTAAAAACTCATTCTGCTTACTATCTTGGTTACCGGTTTTTTTCCCTCCCCATCTGCGCCAAAAATGTTTTCTCTCTCCACCTGTACGAGTACTCATATATTAACTCCTTATATTTATTATTTTCAGTTTTATCATTCAGCAATCGATGAAACAGCTTATCTATACAGTCGCTGTTGGCGACGATTGAAAATTAAATACATCACAAGGAAGCGCAACGATTTTAATGCGCATTCCTTTATCTTGATCAGATAGTCCATCATCTAAATGCTCTAGCAGTTGGTTAATTTGTCTCTGATGATTAAGGCTTTTTGCATTGCTGGCATCAATAAAATAGCATTTTGTAAACAACCTATTTCTTCCCAATGTTCCCAATGGCGCCGCAGCCAATATAATTCTATGATCTGGGTTCAAAGTGCTTTCATTTAAAAAAATATCAGGCATCGGCTCATCTGGATTGAAGGAAAACGTTTTCAAACAAATACCATCTGTTTGATTGGAAGGATCAGGGATAATTGTTCCCAACATGCGTAATATTCGCTCACAATATGATGGAGATGAAACCTGCCGAGCACTTTCAATTGCGAATAACAAGTCAGAGTCAACCTCTGAAATGGACTCCTTCCCATCAGGTGAAGAGAACACCTGAATATTATGCATCTCAACTTGATCATGCACCTCAACTTGATCATGTTGATCATGCACCTCAACTTGATCATGCACCTCAACTTGATCATGCACCTCAACTTGATCATGCACCTCAACTTGATCATGTTGATCATGCATCTTAACTTCATCATGCACCTGCGAATATCCATTGGAAAAAAAATGGTGCATCGCCTCTCCTTAATAAAGGTCTTTATATTTTCAAGGAGACTATAATATGAGCTAAATGATCATCAGTCAATCAAAAAGTATTTTTGTATAAAATTTTGTTTTTTATTTCACTTTAAAGAAAATAAAATGGATTGTTTGGTAAAAATATAGAAATAATTTAACTTCCATTATGATTAAAATAAAAACAGATTACATGCTTCACCGTCCCAAACGGGTGATGCATAATTCCAATGATTCCACTTCAAAAAATGGTAATTATTCACCAAAATTTTAAATCTCGGGGAAAAACCAGCTTTGAGTGCAAATTGAACGAAAAGGGTGCTGAAAAAGCGGAGCATTGATGACTATGTGAGTATTTTGAAATACCACTTTCGTTTAAATATATTCGAGATTTTTTCCAGCAAAGGCGCTGTCTGGCACGAGCTTGAAATTCACAGCTTCACAATAGAGGCTCTCGTGCAAAAATCATTCATTCCAATTGAGTGTCGGGCTGCAAGCGGGGCTCTTCTTCCGAAGTCGATTGATCTTCATCGGCGATTCGATTGCTGGCACGGACTTCAGCAGGCACTTGACGTAACTCACTGACTATTTTGAATTTGGACAAAATCACTAATACGTAATAAGAAATATCGAATTCCCACCAGAAAAATCCCTGGCGCGCAGCACTGGGATAATAGTGATGATTGTTGTGCCAACCTTCGCCAAAAGCAAACAGTGCCAACAACCAATTGTTGCGGCTGGTGTCCGTTGTTCGATAACGACGCCGACCAATCACATGCGCCAAAGAATTGATGCAAAAAGTAACGTGATACACCGCGATGGTGGAGATGAAAAAGCCCCATACCAACAATTGCCAACCATTGGTGTGCAACCCAGGGGCAAAGGCCGCCAATAATTGACCGATACTAAACAAGGTGATTGCTAGCAGTACCGGCGGCAACATATCAAAGCGATCCAACCACACCAACTCTGGAAACTTCATCCAATCTTGCACTCGTTCATAATGGGTGGGGAAATTTTTATTGGCGAGAAACCAAAACGTGTGACTCCACCAAAATCCATATTGTTTCGGTGAATGCACATCTTCTGGTTGGTCCGAGTATTTATGATGCAAGCGATGATGCGCCGCCCACCACAGCGGTCCACGTTGAACCGCCATGGTCCCAATCAAGGCAAACACAAATTGCCAAAATCGATTGGCTTTGAAACCACGATGAGAAAAATATCGATGATAAAATGCTGTCAAGGTAAACACCCGTAAGCCATATAAAAACACGGCGACCCACAGCGCAACCCAGCTAAATCCAACCACCAGCACCAACAAACAAGCCACATGCATCAAGATATAAGGAATCACCCGCACCCAATCAATGCCGTCAGGGTTGGCCTCTATTTTACTTTTATCAAATTGACTGCTGTCAAACCACGTAACAACCGCTTCGAAAATTCGTCGTACATTCATAAAGAAAAAATTACCTCAATACCTGCTGTTAAAACCCACTCACTGCCGTATAATACGCAAATGATTTTGGATCATGACACTTGAATAACCACTTAACTTGCAGGATTGCAATCGGATGATTTCCCGCAGCATTGACTGGCGTTACAGCGCCAAAGTCGCGCCACCTTACCACACAACCGCCTGGGAAGCGAATGCTTCCTTCCATTTCTGGCCATGCGCCACTCTAGAAAATCGGGGTCACGATGGAACCACTCATCATCAACCATGGGGAAATTTGCTCGCACAAGATTGGCTAGCTACAACCTATTCGTACCAAACCAAACCTTGGTGCAAACACCTTACCAAGTCGTACAAAATTTCAAAATTTATCGCACCTCACTCATTTCATGATTTAGGAGTCACCCGGTGATCACCAACGCATTGTATTCCGGTCAAATCGTGCACCACCGCTTACTGCCACACGAACATCGATTTTATTATCCTTTGGAAATGGTTTGTCTGGATCTCGAACATCTTGAATCCTTGTGCAAACCGTATTGGTTTTGTGCCTACCAACGATTTCATTGGCTCAGTCTAAAACGCCGCCATCATTTAAGTTCATCCACTTTATCCTGGTATCAATCGGTGAAGCAATGTGCCAAACCAGTGATCCAACAGCAACCAACCGGTCGCATTTATTTGCTCACCCAATTGGCTTACTGCGGCTGGGTATTCAACCCATTAAGTGTTTATTTTATTTTTAACGCTGATCACACTCGAATTATGGCTTTGGTTTTGGAAATCACTCACACGCCGGGGGGGCATCGTCATCATTATGTCTTACCACCGCTGACCCAATCATTTGCTCATACTTACACCACTCAATTGATACAGCCTCTACCAACCTCTTCCATTTTAAACATTGGCGATGCCCACCACGTCACGCTAAAAGTTCTTGATGAGAAATTAACTTTGAGCTTGCAGGATCGACAGCGTGATCAAATGCATTCATTGGTATATTTAACCTTACAATCATTGCCTTTACCACAGCTTAATTTGGTTAAACTACTGTGGCGCTATCCACGCAATACCCTGATTCATTTGCCACGCTTGTATTGGCAACTTATCCATTCCCGCCGAAGCCAACCTCATGATTCATCAACGCAAGGAATGTGAAATATGTCTATTTGGCGCAACTTATTTTTGCAACACTTATCTCATTTGCAACAAGGGGAAATCATCGTGCGAGAAAATCAACAACATTACACGTTTGGTCAACCCAACTCCCATCTTGATCTTGCTCCCGTTGAATTGAATGTGCACGACCCTAATTTTTATCGACATACTATTTTAGCCGGCGACAAAGGAGTGGCGTTAAGCTTCATCCACGGTGGCTGGTCTACCAACGACTTAGCAGGTTTGATGCGCTTGTATTTACGCAATCTCCCCGCGTTTCAATCGTTAAACTATCGTTGGCGCCGCTTGGGCAGTTGGCTGAAAAAATTTCGTTGGCATTCGATCAATCAAAGCAAACAACACATTTTACGCCACTATGATTTGAGCAATGATTTTTTTGCCTCGTGGTTGGATCGCAGTATGCTGTATTCATGTACGATGTTTCCAACACCTGATACCACGTTAGCCCAAGCGTCTCACTACACCTTGCAACGTCTTGGTGAAAAGCTAGCACTTGATGCCCAAGACCATTTGTTGGAAATTGGCAGCGGCTGGGGTAGCATGGCGTTTTACGCCGCGCAGCATTACGGTTGCCGAGTCACCACCACCACCATTTCAGATCAGCAATACCAATACATTAAGCAACAAGTAGCGCAATTAGGATTAACCCAACAAATTACAGTTCTCAATC
>WLWR01000175.1 GCA_012103495.1 Legionellales bacterium | reverse complement strand
CAGATACTGTTGCTCAGGGAAGTCTGTCAAGTCTTGATTTTAAAGTAACCGCATGTGACACTGGTGCTGTTGTTGTAACTTCTTCGGCTTTACCCGCTGGAGGTGCTACATCCGCTCTGCAGGGTGCCGGAAACGCCGACCTCTCCATTATTGCCGGAGATACCACATCACTTGACAGTAAAGTAACCGCATGTAATACAGGTGCTGTTGCCATTGCATCGAATGCCGATGCCACCAAGGCAACCAGTACTCTCCAGAGTGCCGGTAATGCCTCATTGTCTGTGATCGAAGGCTGTGCTTATCAGGAAGCGGATACTATCGGTGCTTCAAGCAAGGGTGTCCTCGTCATGGGGCGTAATGGCACAAACACCGCCAAACCTATTCACATTACCAACAATGGTGATGTCGAGGTTGACATTGCTGATTTTGTTAAGGGGCAAGATGTCATGTCCTCCTCATTTCCCGTTGTTCTTGCCTCAGATCAAAGCATTCTCAAGATTAAGAATGCTGAGGTTGTCAATGAAGGCTCACACGCAAATGCCGCAAACAACGTTTCAATCCTACCAGCAGGTGCATCATCTGTTGTCGATATTTCAAACATGAACTACCTTACAATGTTATACGAGGATACAGCGACCGCATCCTATGACCTTGTACAGGTTGAGGTTAGCGTCGATGGTACGAACTACTTTAACCCAACCGATCTCTACCCAAGTACAAATATGGCGGGTACCAAGCGTATTGCTGTCTACACCAATTATGCTGTTCATGGTCTCAAACATCTTAGATTAATTAATGGTTCCAGCATTGATACCTACACCGGCGTCACAGCGACCATTGTCGGATCCCCATAATTTTCACATGGAATGTATAATGGGTAAGACCGTAAATGGCTATGAATATGAGTTATCAACAGCCAAAGGTAAAAAACTTATGACTGTTGTTAAAGGAAAAAAGGTTCACTTCGGTAACATCGATTATGAACATTTTCATGATAAGACAGGACTATTGCCTAAGCGATTAAATCACGATGATAAAGTTCGTCGGGCAAGTTACCTAGCAAGGACAGCAAAGATCAAACGTAAGGATGGCTCAATGACAGCAAATGACCCTACATCAGCGAACTTTCACGCAAGAAATGTATTATGGTAAAATATAATGCCTAAGTTAAACATTTCCAAGGCTATCAAGAAACCCGGTAGTTTTAGTGCCCAGGCAAAAAGAGCCGGGTACAAAGATTCCAAGTCATATGCTAAGGCTGTACTGAACCCTAAAAATGCAAAAAAGACTACAGCAAAGACTAAACAGAGAGCAAGATTTGTCCAAACCCTCGCTAAGGTTAGAAAGAATAAAAAATGATTGATAATGAATTATTAATGGAGGGTTATTATATGGGGTTAACACAAATTGCTATTCTGAAAGCTAAAGAAAAGGCTAACGCAAAGAAACATAGTGGTCATCAAACTCAGACCACTCAACTTTAGGGACTCGTTCCAAGATTATCTGATATTCATCAGCAATCATCTTGAAACCCTGATCTAGTAAATATGGAATCGAATACCTTGCTTTGGCATACTCATGGGGGTTAGTATTATTAATATGATTTACAGGGTTACGACAATCATCGATTAATAACCACCCACCAACTTTGATACAATCACTATCAATCAATGCTTTCGCTTCATTCAAATGCAATGTGGCGGTAGGTTCGACCGGGCTTACATTGCCGGTGTCTAAGTACATCAAGTCTACCGATTTAGGTGGTAAGTTCAAGATGAAATCTACACTATCTGAAAGGTGGTAATTTATGTTATCAAATTCCTTTGTCATTACTTTGGATTTTTCAATAGCAATAGGGTCAATGTCCACAGTGTCTAATTTCACACTAGCAAACTTTGAAATATACCATGTAAACATACCCGCAGACCAGTCCCACTGTTTAGGATTTCTAGGATGCCAATACTTTTTGTCATCACTATGCCAGTTCGGAAAACGCCCATCCAAGTATGATCGCGATGTTCCAAGCTCGACCACATGTGCACCCTTGTGCAATTGTTTCAGACACATATTGAATGTATAATCTCGCATTTTGGGTACTCGCTTGTATGCATTTATGAATTGTTCATCAGTGTAGTAGTAAGATAATGCTTTGTTCAAATAATTATCATAGACTTTCCGACTATTACCATAGTTATATCCATTACTTTGTATCAATGTCTCACCGTGTTTATCAACCATGTCAAAATACAGACAATCCCTAATCCGGGCTACCTCTTTGATCACATAGATCTTGTGTCCATTTTCCAATGGTAATCGCATATGTGATAGCAATGGTACAGTGCATTTGTTTTTCAACCAAAAATAGTTTGCTTTGACCGGTGTTGCATGGATTGCCCACAACTGTGGTGTAAAGTTCAAGTACATGTCAAGCCATTCCATAAAGATAGGATTGTTAGCATGGGACATCAAAAAACCTGTTGCCATGATTTCGGCTGATGGTGCTTTATCGCCTGTCCATTGGGTCAATGGGGTGTCTTGTCCGAAACTTGTGATCAATGATACTTTTTCAGGAAAACGCTTGTCATCGAATGATACGACTGGTCTCAGATCAACGTCAATGTATACACCACCGAATGCATGTAGTAGACATACCCTGAGTATATCGGACACGTGCGATGGTTTAAGTGTAGGTAGTAGTTTTACTATGGTGTCATAGCGATTGGGAAAGTGTGGTTTGATCAATGCTAATGCTTGTTCAAAGTCTAATAGTTTGTAGTCATAGTTTGGATTCATTTTTTGCATGTATTCACATACTTGTGGGTCGACCTTGTCTAAATCATCATAGAGCTGAAATATGTTCTTGGGGCGTAGTGCTCCATTGTTGATTAAGTTGAGCGATCTTATGCCATCGATGTACTTGGTATAATCCCGGTGGTTTTGCTCATAGTAATAATTCAGATCAATATTCAATAATTCGCTGTACTGTGTCGTGAATTGCAATGCTGGGATTTTGTAACTATTTGCCATTTCGGTTTGCATGATCGGGATACAGTTAAATGACAAAGCTAGGGCTATGGCTCCACTGAATCGGTCGCATTGCTGGTATGGGCGTTTGCGGATCATTATGTACTTGGATCTTGCCACCATGTCGGCAAGTTGGAATGCATGTAAACCTTTAAATACTCTAACATTCTGTGGTAAATCATCGGGTACATTGTGCACCGTGTTGCTTAGACAGAGATTAATCGGTAATTCTGAATTTTCGCAAAAACACCTAAAGTCATCATCGACTTCATTGGGCATAGTCGTGCCAACATAGGTAATCATACTTTCCTTTGGTTTTCTCAAAGCATTATGCCCGGTCAAGTAGTATTTGTACGGTCTCTGATTAGGTCTGACCCATGGACTAAGAGTAATAAATCGCCGGATGAATTTAGGTTCTAAGTCGATATGTTTAAACCATGGGTCA